>NZ_JBGOOO010000012.1:65257-123265 GCF_041439695.1 Vibrio sp. FF266 | reverse complement strand
CGTTAGTGATTGTACTCACTTAACTCAGTGTCCAAAACTTCTGGTGCGGATCACTAGTTCTTTTACTTGCTTCGCCACACGTTTCTTAAAAGCAATTTCAACATCCTCATTAGACATTCCTTCGGTGCTTTTATTAAAGTATTTAATCAAGATTTCAGCCATCTCGTTGTGATTATAAAGGTCAAAATTTTGAATATACTTGGAATCATATTTCTTATGTTTTACTTGATAAAAAGCCTTAGTAAACTTTCTAGGTTTAATGTCTACTTCAAATCGCTTACACAGCATCATGATAAATGAATCTAGTTCGTGTAATAGCTTTTTATCTGTTATTTCTGAGAAAAAGAATAACCACCCTTTTGATTTTTTATTGAAAATACAGCCAGTTATTCTCAAGTTTAGTCGCCACTCTAAGAACTCTTGGCTCTTCAATTTCGAATGTTTATAACCTGAGAAGATAGACAGAATGGATTCTCTTAACTTGTCTACAGAGCCACTTCGAGCAGATATAAACTGCTCTTCAAAGTGATAACCAAGATATGTAAAGGATTCATCACTAATAACTCCTATTGAAGACTTATCTGGAGCTTTAATTGGGTCATGAACTTTTAACCTCAAACGTTTGAACTGAGCGATCACATCTTCGGCAATCAATTCACAATCGTTTTTTTACACAATATTAGAATGTCATCGACATACCTATAGTAAGCAATATCTGTTCGAGTATTGTAACGTTTATCTAGATTTGAAAGGAAAATTGCAGCAAGTACGTTGGAGGTTGATAAACCTTGCGGGACGCCCTTTTCGTTTAAACGGTCAGAAGCATGAGGCTTGGGTACAGTTGGAGCTGTTATCGAGCTTTCTATTACATTCAGTATTACTTTATCTCTAATGCGTCTTCTTAAACGTTGTAATAGTAGCTGATGATTTATAGACGGGTAAAAATTAGAAAGGTCAAGTTTGATGAAAGCATCAAACTGCCCTGTAGACATATCAGTCTTAACGTCTCTAATAACGTTTTGAGGTAAATCAAAGTTGATATCATCTTTGAACCTGATTTGGAGGAAGTCGCATAACGCTCTTAGAGCCAATCTATCTCTTATTGTGGGTATAGATATTTCACGAGGTGACTTTCCACGTCCTTTGCTAATTAGTTTTAGCTTGTATTTGGTAAACGAGTAGCTCCCTTCCAGTACCTTCCTTTCAATAATACTAATTTGCTCATCTTTCATCTCTCTAAAGACTTGATGATTCATGTTATCTATACCAGTAGCATAGGAAGTAGCGATGTGTTGTTGGTACAAGTTATTAAGATTATCCAACGAAAATGTTCGGTTGAATTCTGTTATTACTTTCATGGATTACCTGACTAAAAGAGTCAAAAATGGCAGACCTACAAAGGCTGTAAGGATTAAGTATTTTCCAAAAGTAAAAGCTATTACTTCAATTACATTAGGTATAGTTGGAACTCTTGTAAGTGTGCCCATATCCTTTTTTGAGGTATTTAGCCACTCATTCATCAAAGCACTTTTAAAATCTATATCTTCATGGTTTTCTGAACTACCTAAAATTGTTTTATAGTCAGAGTTAGCTTGGATTAGGTTGCAACTAGGGTTACGAAGAGTACCCTCCAGTTCACTTAAATGCTCATAGCAATTTTTTAACGAAACTGCTCGCTCTTTGAAATTCCGGTTACTTATATAAAGAGATGCACATAATATTAGAACGGAGAGGATAACCATGACAATTGCGAAATCACCACTGTCTGTAGGTTTTTTTAGTTCATAAATTGACATGCAAACCGTGAAAGATGAGTACCAGAGCAGAATTAATTGTGAAGCAAAGTCATTAGATTGGAGTCGCTTGGCAGCTTGGATTCTTGCCTTTCTAGTCCACCATACTGTGTCTTTAAAAGACATATAATCACCTCCAGAGAAAAGAGTGTGAGGCGTCGTTTTTAGTAATAATAAGTAACGCCTATTGCTAGACTAGTTCGAGGAACTAGAGGTAAAACCTCTCAAAATTAGTAGCACCCATTGCTGGATGACTGGCAAGCCAGTCCGCCTCACGCGTAGATTATATATACCCCTAATTGTTATGCAACTACTTATGGTTCGTTGTAATAAAAAAGTCAAACTAAGTGATTGAGCTCGTCTTTTGGTTTCCAGTGCAGTAAGGAAAGGAGCACTGTTTCACCACTAACTGCGCATTACACCAAACGATTCAACGTGCGGGCCATCTCTAAGCTCTTCCTGTCACCGGCCCAAATGATTGATACTTCAAGCTCCCTAGCCGCCTGTTTAAAAGCTTTGCTAATCACTTCAGCCATTTTGACATCTTGTTTCTAGCTTCTTCATGACTCAGAGCCTTACTTTCAGAAATGGTACGCTCACCACGTGCGATCCCTTCCAGGATAGCCAAGCGGTTTTGCATAAACTGGTAGTCGTCAACATCTACGAGATACGCAGAGGGTCTGCCATGCTCGGTGATCAACACGGGCTCTTTGGTGTCGTGCAGATCGGCTAGGATTTTGGTCGCTTGACGCTTAAGGGAAGTAACGAGCTCAACTTTCATGAGGATAACTCCCATATAAGATTAAAGTGATACTGTTGTATCACTTTCAATCTTGCAAGATTAACGCATAAAAATACCAAGTGTCGACAATCACGCTCAAATACTTGTCGTTTATGGGAACAAGGGGATATACGATTTTGTAATCGCCGTACCCTCGCCTGATGCTTCTCATTTTCGAGTTCATCTTTACGCTTTAACGCCTCAACTTTGTTTTGATTAAGCAGTTTCCCTACCCAACACCTTGTTGTGTTCGGCTAAAGGCATACTGATTGTGTAAATATAAAGCGATATGAGAAAAATCGAATCATGTTGCTTCGTATTGATGTTTATATCGATAATAAGTTCATAAAATCAGATGGTTACACAAAACCATTATTAGTTTAAAAGCTCTACATTTGGTAAGGTATTCAAGGAATCAATAACTTATTATATAAAAGGCTTAATATGAAAATCGGTATGGTTGCCCTATCACTATTCACCGCTTTTGGCATGAGTTCATACACGCTTGCAAATGAAAATGACACAGCAGCTAAAGAGCTTGGTCATTTTTATGCAGGTGTAGATGTCGGATTTTATAATGAAACCGAATTAGAATACCGCGGTAGCAAAATTGAAGATTCTTCTGATCTAGCTGACTTGAGTTATAACTTAGTTGGCGGTTATGAGTTCAATACACACGATGTAGTAAAGCTGGGATTAGAAGCAGAGTACCGAAAAATTGGCAAAGTTAACTTTGCTCAAATGATGGATATGGAAGGCCAAGCCTTCTTCGTGAATGTTAAACCCAAATTCATCGTTAAAGGCGACGTCTTGGATTTGTATGTCTCCCTGTTAGCAGGCGTTGGATCTATTGATACGGAAATCAAAGCCTTTGGGCTCTCAGCTTCTGAATCTGAGGCCGCTTACCAAATCGGTGGAGAATTTGGCGCAATAATTACCGACAATATCGACGTTCATGTTGGTTACCGCTCTGCACATATTGAAATAGAGTCCATCGATGTTTCATCCAAAACAGCATACATTGGTGCACGATACCATTTCTAAAGTTTCTTCAATGGCTAGACCAATTTATTGCGGTCAACTAGCCTAACATTGCAAATAGTCCGATCTCTTTGAGGTCGGATTTATCATTATTGGTTCACTTAACTTCCTTTACATTGCCTCCAAATATAGACCTATTCTTCCATCAATATAAAGTTACGTTGCAACTTATTAAAAAAACCAGCGCTATTGCAAGATAAATCACTCAAACAGGCTGCTATTTCGTGTTTAAATTTTGATCTATCAATCAGTTATATGATTAAACTTGGTGACTAAGCAAGCAAACACTATGCATTCACGCTTACATTATGAATTATAGTGTTAACATCAGACAATGTTGTAAACCAGGTGTTTGATATGTTGCCTAAACTTTATAAGTTCAGATCTCTTCACGATAGAAACATACAATCGATATCCGAGTGTTCGTTGTGGTTTGATTCCGCTAAGACCTTTAATAACCCTTTTGAATCTCATCACCTGTTCAACAAAGAACTTCAGAACGACTTCAAGGTTATGTGCTTCTCTCAATCGAATGACCATCCCATACTTTGGTCTCAGTATGGCGATAACTTTAAAGGTATGTGTATTGAGTATGATCTTAACTGTTATCACGGTGAGGCAGATCTCAATTGCTTTGAAGTTCAGTATACTGACAACCCAAGCATGCTTAGTTCTCCTTCGCTAGTTGACTTAAAAGCATCGAAATTAGCCGCGAGCGTACTTGGAATCAAACATTCAAACTGGCGTTACGAAAAAGAATATCGCTGGGTACTGCCCAATGAAGAGATTATTGGCAACAAGCTGTATCTGAATAAAGAGTGTATAAGCTCTGTGATTCTCTCAGAACACGCTCCTGCCGATAGAAAACTAAAGGTACTGATGACTTGCCAACACCTCGGCATCCCAGTTAAACACGCTGTCGCTAAACAAGACTCGTGTACATTTGGCACCTTCTGTTAAATAGATATCAGTAAAATGAACGCCCTACGTGACATATTGTTTATAAAAGGTGACAGTGTAACAAACTGACATCTAACTCAGTTCACCGTAATCCACTCGTTTTCATTGGCATTTTAAGCAATTATATTAATATGATTTAGTTATAGTGCATCATGATGGTCAGTTTGTGATATGAAGTCGGATGTACTTTTCTGGAAAACTGTATTTGAACTTTTTCTTGGTTGGTAAGTGCTGTTTCGCCTGTCTACAAGCTTTACTATCGCCGGACGTTCTCACTCTCTTGATTTTTGTATAACCTTTGGAGTGCTTCATTTCAATCATCAGGTCACAATAACCATCGATTTCAACATTGCTCTTTTTTAGGCCTTTCATGACCGTCGCTTTGATTTTTTTGGCTACGGGATTAACCAATGCATCGTCGGGAAATACGACTGGGGATAAAAAAAACAACAAAAGGATTAGATATCTCATACTGTTCTCCTTTATTGGAACTGAGAACAGTATGACGATGGTTAAGGCAAGCGAAGAACTAACTTAGTATGAAGATTGACAAGATAAGACGTAATTCTTGACCATTACGCCTTCTTTGAGCCTTTAGATTTGAAGCCGTTATGTGGGAATACATTACGAATACTTTGTTGCACGTTCTTAGGTACATCCTTTGTGAACTTGAGATTATAACCAGAGCGCTTTGCGTACACTTTTAATTCACCTTTAAAAGTGTTGTTGTGGCCAATCTCTTGAAGGTTGTGCTTAAAGCTGGGTGGAAGATGACCTTTAACTTGTTCGATCGCCCCATCGTTAAATTTGATTTTCAATACCGGCCTATCAACCGCGACTAACCAAAAAACCAACGCTGCACCGATTAAGATTACATACATCATAATGTCACCACTACTGTTGATGATTATTTATCGTCAGAAAGGAGCTTGCTTAAATCTTCTTTAAGATTGGTTACTGTCTTGCTGGCCTGTTCACTACGAGATGCTTCGCTCACCAAATACTCAATAGCATCTGATAGCGTACAACCTAGCTCGTTCGCACGCTGGGATAGCTTTTCCCATACGCGATAATCAAGGTCGATTGATTTTTTCTTGGTGTGAACTTGTTCAGCATTAAAGTGACGCTTTCGCTTAGCTCGGATCGCTTGCTTAAGCTTGTTATCGAGCTCAGGAGACATGTTGTCAGATATCCACTCAAGAACACCTGTTGGTTGGTGTTCAAGCTTCAATAAGGCTTGTACAGCAACGTCAGCTTCACTTGAATCAATATGGCAGGTGATCGACTCGCCTTCTTTCCATTTTTTGACCAGATAGTTCCATTTCCAACCACATTCCAAGTTTTCAAGTTGCTGATATTTCATGTCTAATCTCGAGAGTTAATCCTAGTGACAGCGTAACCCAAAATAGGCTATTTAACAATTGTTGTCTTGAAAGAATAGACCAAGATCATACTTATATTAGCTTAGTGATTAGTAACTACAACATAGAGCTACAAGCGAGATCGGTTTTTCTATATACTCCCTACCTCATTATCATAATCAGAAACTTAAATGACTCTAGTAGATTGGCGACATGTTACGCCTCAGTACGACGAATATAGCGCTCAATTAGAGCAATTCCCTGACATCTCGCCTTTCCCATTTTCAGACATTCAACATAGATTCAACGATGCGCTAACCCGCTTTGTCCGCTTGTCCAATCTTTCGCGTGTTTTACTTGTCAACGCTCCGGACAATTCGATCTATCGTCAAATGATTGTTGAATCTTTAGTAACTGCTCTAGATGATCACACGTTACCAGTAATAAAAACTGAGTCTTTAAATGCTGTCTCTCTGTTTGACCAAGTTCAATCAAAAGACGGCCAAGTCGTTGCGACAAAGCCTGGCTTACTGGCTAGAGCGAACAATGGTTATCTGATTGTTTCAGCCAACTTGATTCTAGCAAACCCGGGAAGCTGGTTACTGCTTAAATCTGCACTTCTTGGTGAGGCCGTAGAGCCCATCAGTAGCAACCCTGAACACTTAAACCAATCTCCATCTTTACCGCTTACCTACAATATTAAGTTGATTGTGGTTGGAGACCGAGCTCAACTCGGCGATCTTGATTACCTAGACAGTGATATTCAAACCGGTTTCTGCCTATTCAGTGAAATTGAACAAGACATAAAGCTAACAGAAGAGACGTTGACTCAATATCTTGGTTACCTTAAATGGCTCCAACAACGTTATGAACTGCCAAACATCACGCAACAAGCTGTGACAGGCATTCTTACTGCTGGAGCAAGAGAAACTGAAGACCAAAGCTATATACCGTTATGCCCGATTTGGCACAATGCGTTATTGAACGAAGCTTTGATTGAAGCCGACCATGGTGAGATTGATGGTCACCATATTCAGCAAGCACAACAACACAAATACAACCGCGAATCGTACTTACCTGAACGTGCTCTTGATGATATTCGAGATGGCCAAGTTATTATCGAAACCGAGGGTGAACAAGTTGGACAAGTTAATGGTCTGACGGTTATCGATGTACCAGGACACCCAGTATCGTATGGTGAACCAGCCCGAATTTCATGTGTTATCCACTTTGGTGATGGTGATATTGCCGACGTTGAACGCAAAGCGGAACTCGGTGGTAACCTTCATGCTAAAGGCATGATGATCATGCAAGCGTTTGTAAGCAGCGCGTTAAACCTTGAAGATCCGTTGCCCTATGCTGCTTCTGTTGTGTTTGAGCAATCATACTGCGAAGTTGATGGCGATAGTGCTTCTCTTGCTGAGCTTTGCTCTTTGGTCAGTGCTTTGTCGGAATACCCTATCAATCAACAAATAGCGGTAACCGGTGCTGTCGACCAATTCGGTCGTGTACAAGCAGTTGGTGGGCTAAACGAGAAAATCGAAGGCTTCTATCATGTGTGTAAACACAACGGGTTAACTGGCGAACAAGGTGTGATCCTTCCAAGATCTAACTTACGACATCTTGCTCTGAAGCCAGACCTAATTGAAAGCATCAAAAACAAAGAATTCCATATTTGGTCGGTCTCTAATGTAGATGAAGCTATTCCTCTTATTATGAACAAACCATTTAGAGACGATGAACAAGAAAGCGTTCTGAGCAAAATTGCGGAACGTATTGAAAACTTTGAAAGACATGAGCACCCTATTGGAATTGTTGGACGCATTAAAAACTGGTTTGTCTAGTACTCATCGGACTTGTTTAGCGTACACCTGTTCACTAATATGCACCTATCAAAAATTGGAGTAATTGATAATGCAAAACAAACGTGATTCTTACACTCGCGAAGATCTTCTAGCATCAAGCCAAGGCGAACTATGGCCTGAAGGTCCTCAACTACCAGCACCGAACATGTTGATGATGGATCGCATCACTAAAATGTCTGAGACTGAAGGTGATTTCGGTAAAGGTTTGATTCTTGCTGAACTGGATATTACTCCTGACCTATGGTTCTTCGACTGTCACTTCCCTGGTGACCCAGTAATGCCTGGTTGTCTAGGACTTGATGCAATGTGGCAGCTTGTTGGCTTCTACCTTGGTTGGGTTGGCGGCAAAGGCAAAGGCCGTGCTTTAGGTGTAGGCGAAGTGAAATTCACTGGTCAAATTCTACCTACTGCGAAAAAAGTGACTTACGAAATCCACATGAAGCGTGTTGTTAACCGTCGCCTAGTTATGGGCCTTGCAGATGGTCGCGTACTTGTTGATGGCAAAGAGATTTATGTTGCTAAAGATTTGAAAGTTGGCCTTTTCCAAGATACTTCAGCATTCTAATCTAACCATTTGATTAGAATAACGCAGCTAGATTTAATAAAGCAGCCCATGGCTGCTTTATTTTCACTCCAATAAATTTAGTTATAGTGCATTAAGTTATCCCGTATTAAATTTGAAACAGGATAAATCCACCAGCGATACACTTATGATAGCGAAACTAGAATGCTAAATAGCTCTGGGAATCTTTGTATTGTTCTGAAACTAACAAGGCTCCACTGCTGTACAACAATGGAGCTTTGATCTTTGAATATGTTCCGCCCTATCTATTTATAGAGACCTGATTGCTTATCACCTTTGGCGTCACGCCAACCACCTAACCAATAAGACCGAGAATCCATTTGGCTATATGGGCAAGCTTCTTGTGACCTACCGTTTATACCAGCTTTGTAGCCTTGAGATTGTGCTCGTTCTAGTCGATCACGCTTTTGTCTCTTCATAGTGCAGTCCTCATACGGGTGTTCTATTTACTAACATACAATGATTACAACTTTGCGGAGTTTTTGTGACTCCAACTTTAAGAATCGACCAGTTTTTCACTTTTCTCAAGGCGAAAAAAAGCCCGAATTCAGAATTGTGAACTCGGGCTCAAGAGATGAAATTATTTAAATTTTCTACGGAACCCTAATAAGCCGAGTACAGTCAAAGCGAACCAACCTAAGCTACCGCCTTTACGATCGACCTTTGCTGTATCAGTACTACGAGCTTGGATATCGCTCTTACCTTTACCTTCGATAGGAATCAATTTAACCGCAACAACCTTTTCAACCGCATTAGACGTAGCACCGCCACAGTATGAGTTGTGAGACGTTGTATCGTATGGTTTAGGTGTGCCGCCAACAACACATTTGATAGCAGTCGCAGAGATAACACCCGCATCGTTGATACCTGAAGCATCAATGATTCGGAACTTGTTGTTCTCTCCAGAAACGTTGCCATCGTTAGTTAGATCATCTAGAAACCAAGCTTTGTTCTGAAATAGATCAATTCTTGATGGGTCAGTACCCGTTGCTTGATATGGATAAATAAAGCCGCGGTGTCTACGCTCACTTCCATCAACTTCACGCGTTGTTTCTGCGTCAACTTGACCAACAATTTCATTGAAGTTGTTAACTGCTCTAGCTTCACCACTCGAACCAGCAAAGAAGATACCACCAGTTAGGTATGTCGCTGTTGGAGTCGCAACTGAAGCATCAGTAACAACAAACATCTTGCTGCCTGCGCTACCATTTTCAGGCACTCGACCATTACGCTTAGAGTTACCAATAACAAACAAGTTTTTGTTGATATCGGTCGCTACAGAGTTACTGTATTTGTAATCATTAGACGAGTTAGAGTTGACCTTAGCCCCCTCAATTGATTTGGTCGTCCAAGTATTCGCGCTGTCAGCTAAGTCCAGAGATTTACTGATGAATACAGATGCATTCATATCTTGCAGATCACCACTACCATCAACAGTATTGTAGCCTACGCCATAAAACTTAGTATCCGATTCGGCAATTGAACGCATGCTACCTTGAGCATAGTAATCGCCTTGTCTAGCAGTTCCACCACGAGTCCAATCGATTTGCTTGGTATTCGTACCATCCCAAATAGCAGCTTTTGAACTAAATACAGGATCCGGCGTTGACGTCTCCGTAATGGTTTCACTAGTAGACACACTACCTACATTGTAAACAGTACCATTACTCGCTGTGATGGCTTTCCATGCTCGAGTCTCAGAAGATCCTGCAGGCTTGGCTGTCGTTGTAAATATTGCATTGTTTCGGATGGTTCCCTCAGACTTAACACCGAGTGGGTTGGCATCTTTATCTAGAGAGTTGATCACTGTATTGCGAGTATCGAGTATTGCCCCGCCTTCTATAAATGCCTTTGCATTTACATAACTCAGGTTGTTTCTTTCCTTAAACCAAGTATCTTCCCAGCGAGTTTTCGCCCAGCTTTCACATGTGGAATATCTTAGTTCACGGTTACAATAGTTTTTGAAGTCATCGAACTCTTGTAAATATTGGAAGACAGCATCCATAGCAAAAGGAACTTCTTCACGGTAACTAATGGCTTCAAGCGAATTACGAGTTTCACCTGCTAGCTTAAAGCTATCACATGCGACACCGCCGATAGTAGCGTCGGTAAAACAACTTTCAGTTCCGGTAACCGCCGCTGGTTGAATCGCGACACCAAACGTTTCAGAAGCTCCGACAATTGAGCTAGGAGTCGCGACTTCAACTACCTTGTACAGTGCAGCATTCGCGTTAGTTGCAGCCAAAACTAAGGCTGCAACTGTTGTTAATTTAAATTTATTACAAGTCATGATTACTTCTTAACTTTCCTGTTGTAGTGCCTCGAGCTCTTCCCAGCGCTCAAAAGCAACTTCAAGCTCCTGCTCTGCTGCAGATAGCTTATCTAATACTGGTTGTGTCTGCTCTACAGATTTTGAAAAGAAGCTAGGATCGTTGACTTCTTCCTGAAGAGTTTCAATTTGAGTTTCCAATTCTTCCAAACGCAAAGGTAGCGCTTCTAGTTCTCGTTGTAGCTTATACGATAACTTCTTAGCTTTAGCCTTAACTGGCGCAGTTTTGGGAGTTTCCTCAACTACTTTCTCTGGCTTTGATGGCTTTTCAACCTGTCGGTACTCTATAGCCTGCTTTCTTTGTTGCTGAGCATCGTGGTAACCACCAACAAATTCTTCAACAACGCCGTTGCCTTCAAAAATCCAACTTGTCATAACCGTGTTATCAACAAACTGTCGATCGTGGCTCACTAAAAGAAGCGTACCCTGATAGTTGGCAAGCAAATCTTCTAAAAGTTCCAAAGTTTCGATATCTAGATCGTTGGTTGGCTCATCGAGAATCAATAAGTTATTCGACTTAAGGAAAATACGAGCTAATAACAGGCGGTTTTTCTCACCACCAGACAGTGCCTTCACAGGAGTGCGAGCACGTTTAGGAGAGAACAAGAAATCTTGTAGGTAGCTCAGTGCATGGCGCTCACGGCCGCCTACTGTCACTTCTTGCTTACCATCCGCCAGATTGTCAATTACTGACTTCTCAGGGTCTAGAATTTCTCGATATTGGTCGAAGTAAGCCACTTCAAGTTTAGTACCACAATGCAGACGGCCAGAATCAGGCTTCAGCTGATCAAGAAGCAGTTTAAGCACGGTACTCTTACCACAGCCATTAGGGCCGATCAGAGCAATACGATCACCACGCATAATGTTGAAGCTGAAATCTTTAACAATCTCTTTGCCTTCAAAGCCAAAGTTAAGATTCTCTGCTTCGAATACAATCTTGCCTGAACGTTGACCATCATCGATCTGAATAACCGCTTTACCCTGCACTTCACGACGATTGATGCGCTCTTCACGCAACTTCTTAAGTGCACGTACACGGCCTTCGTTACGCGTTCGACGAGCTTTAATACCCTGACGAATCCACACTTCTTCTTGAGCAAGCTTTTTATCGAATTCAGCGTTCTGCATCTCTTCGACACGTAACGCTTCTTCTTTCTCTAGCAAGTAGTTTTCGTAATCGCCAGGGAACGAGCTCAGCTTGCCGCGATCAAGATCGACAATGCGAGTTGCCATTGATTTGATGAAAGCACGGTCATGCGAGATAAAGATGATTGAACCACGGAAGTCTTTCAGGAAGCCTTCTAACCATTCGATTGTCGCAACATCTAGGTGGTTAGTCGGTTCGTCGAGTAGAAGTACGTCTGGGTCACATACAAGCGCACGAGCAAGCGCCGCTTTACGTTGCCAACCACCAGACAAATCCGTCAGTTTTGTTTCAGCAGTGAGTTTAAGCGCCGCCATTACGTTACTTACGCGATCTTCGAAGCGCCATGCGTTGGCATGATCCAACTGCTCTTGCACACGAGTAAGACGATTTAAGTTCTTTTCGCTAGGGTCAGTACCAATGAGATCCAAAAGATCATGATAGATCTTCAGCTGTTCGCCGATTTCCGCTAGGCCACCAGCAACGTAATCATAAACGGTGCCTTCTTCATTACGCGGTGGATCTTGCTCAAGGCGAGACACAACCACATCTTGTGTGATTTGCATCTTACCGTCGTCCATGATGATGTTCCCTGACAGGATTTTCATCAACGTAGACTTACCCGCGCCATTGCGCCCTACTAAACACACACGTTCGTTTTCTTGCAGTGCAAAGTCCGCACGATCTAATAACGGGTGATCGCCAAACGCTAATTGCCCGTTATGAATTGTAAGTAATGCCATTCTTTTTTAACCAATCATTAAGTTCTAACAAGCCAAATGGCCAGTTAAGCTCTGAGCTTTGAGAAAAGTCAGAGCTTTCAAATTTGAGCACCGGAATAGTGACCCCGTAACGGGAAAAGAGCTCATCATCAAATGCAATGTCGACAACGTTGACGTGATGGCTAATGTTTAACTGTTCCGTGAGTTTGAATGCCATCTCACATAGATGGCACCCTTCTGTACTGTAGAGAGTCAGCACGCTATATCCTTATACAATCTCTTAATTACTTATGTGTAATCAACCAGCAGTTATGAATGTGCTTGTTACGAGAGAAGTCCAATGGAAGCGTTTTAGATGAGATGTTCTGAGCTTTGAGACCTAACTCTTCTAGGCCTTCTACATCCATTTTGAAGTGACGCTTGTTGTTAGAGAACACAATTGTGCCTTCTTCACGAAGAAGACGCTTAAGGTTTTCCATCAATTGAATGTGATCACGCTGAACATCAAAAGATTGATCCATACGCTTAGAGTTTGAGAACGTTGGGGGATCAATGAAGATCAGGTCGTAAGAACCCTGCTCTTTAACCAACCACTGTAAGCAGTCGGCTTGAACAAACTGATGTTGACGACCAACACGGCCATTAAGCTCCATGTTCTGTTTTGCCCACTCAAGGTAGGTATTAGACATGTCAACGGTTGTTGTAGAGCGTGCACCACCCACAGCAGCATGAACAGAGGCACTGCCTGTGTAAGCAAACAAGTTAAGGAAATCTTTACCTGCAGCCATTTCGCCGATACGACGACGAGTGATCTTATGATCTAAGAACAAGCCCGTATCTAAGTAGTCATGAAGATTAACAATCAGCTTAACGCCGTATTCGTTCACTTCTAGGTTAGAGGAGTCTTGAGCCATTTTTTGATATTGAGATCGGCCTTTCTGCTTCTGACGAACCTTAAGAACCACGTTGTTTGCTTCAACGCCAGTGACTTGAATAGAAGCACGGATGATATCTGTTAAGCGACGTTTTGCTTTCTCTTCCGGTACATCTTTAGGTGCTGCGTATTCTTGAATCACTAGGTGACCTGGGTATACGTCAATCGCTACATTGTATTCTGGTAAGTCCGCATCGTAGATACGGTAACAATCTAATTGCTCTTTCTTAGCCCACTTGCCAATTTTACCGATGTTCTTTTTAAGACGGTTTGCGAAGTCTGGGGCAATAAGTTGCTCTTGTTCACCCGTTGGACGCTCTGACATCGGACGGTCTGAAATTGAGTAGTTCTTTTGGTGACACGGTAACGCACCATTGTTCAATTTGAACTGTTTGTCTGCACGCATACGTAAGCAGCTAAGCAGTTCGTCAGAACTAGAGAAGATAGACGCGTTACAACCGCCAAATTCCGCTTTAAGTTGTGCACCGAATGCCGTGTAAAGTGCAATCAAACCCGGCTCTGTGCCAAGACGCTCACCATAAGGTGGGTTAGAAACAATCACACCATCAGCAAACTCTGTAGGACGCTTAAGCTTTGCAGCATCGCCTACTTCGAATTCAATCAGCTCTTCAACACCAGCACGACGAGCATTGTCACGCGCTGTTTTGATCATGCGCTCGTCATTGTCGTAGCCATAGAACTTACATTCTACTTTCTTAACGCCACGACGACCTTGAACGTTCGCTTCAGCTTTCACTTCAGCCCACAGTTCTGGTTCAAAATCTTCTAGTGATTCAAAACACCACTTCTGGCGTTTAACACCTGGAGCCATGTTCGCAGCCATCATTGCCGCTTCAATCACTAACGTACCTGAACCACACATTGGGTCTAGGAAAGGCTTAGTCGCATCCCAGCCACTACGAAGAAGAATCGCTGCAGCAAGGGTTTCACGCAATGGTGCGCGGCCTGATTCTGGACGATAACCACGTTGGTGAAGACCGCTACCTACCATATCAACACCAAGAATCGCTTTATCACGATGTAGACGAACGTGAATACGAATATCTGGATTTTCTTTGCTGATAGACGGACGAGGCAAAGACTTTTTCTCAAAGCTATCAACAACGGCATCTTTTACTTTCATCGCACCGTATTGGCTATTACGGATTTCGTTGTTTGTACCGTTAAAGTCAACAACAAAACGCTTAGAGCTATGGAATTGATTTACCCAGTTAACCGCGGTGGTTGATAGGTACAAATCCATGTCGTCCATACAAGTGAATTCAGAAAGGACACGTACAAATCTAGAAGCCAAACGACTCCATAAACAACAACGATAAATTTGCTCATTGGTCGCTTTGAATTTAACACCTGCTTGAACAGGTTTTGCATTTGTAATCCCTAGTTGGGTTAGTTCTTCAACTAATAAATTCTCAAGGCCGTTTGAGGTAACCGCTAGATATTGATTCATAGTGTTCTTTTATTGATAAAAATTAGCTCGATTATACCTGAATTTGTTATTAGAGCATCACACTAAACTTGTCTTTTCATTGAATCTTTCGACTAACTGGCTAGCAAACACACAGTCATGAAGCGATCGCTTACCCACATCCCCTTAGAACATAAGACTTATCAAATCAGCACAATTTATGACCAAACATCGGCCAATGCGGCGGCGTGAATTTATATTCACCTTAAAATTGGTATATACCAGAGCCAATTTAAGACTGAAAGTTAGCTACAAAGGCACAAAAACAGGGAATAAAGGGAGGTAATTTACACTTCTGCCGATGAAAATAGGCAGAAATTAAGATGAAAAAACAGTCACAAGTTCACTAATTAAATAGTTAAGCGGTGATGTATTTATCTGGATGAGGTTTTTTAGGCACAAAAAAATCGGCTATTGAGCCGATTCTAAGGAAGGTTTGATAGGTTTATGCGTTGCAATGTGTGTTAGAAATGATGAACTAAACTGGGGAATTAACCGACCATTGCAATATGTGTATGGTGAAAATGAAGAATAGAGTTCGCGTCTACCATCCTATCGTGCATCACTTTAATCGAGTCTCCAAAGCTTAACCCTTTTGAAGGTGTGAGCAGAAACTCTTCTAAGTCGACAAATGCACATAGGCTCGCACACTCTCCCACTTCCAATACAATGAAGTAACCTAGGCTATGCTCGTTATTCATTTGTACGATATCCCCTTCTTGAGGAGATTCGTGGCCAGCGCCTTGTGAATCGAAGAACCAGCTTTTAGGCTGTACAGGCTTGTGGAAGCGCTTTGCTGCCACACAATATAGTGCGAGTTCAGCTTGGCGAGGCTCAGACAGTTCTAAGCCAGAAATTTGTTCTTTGAAGGTTTGGTATGAAGATGCGTCATCAACGGTGAATTCATTATCTCTAAACGCGCAGTCCACCAGCTTATTGCGGACCAGATTCGTTTTGAAAATCATATCCTCTCCGAGGTTTAGCATTAATGAACATTGCTGCTCATCGTAATACCAACTCCATGTATCGCTAGGTTTAAGCATCATTTCGTCTCACACTGTTGAACCATTCCATTAGGTAAAACGCAAAATTACCTTCAATTACAGTAATTTTACTGAGCAATAGGCAAAAAAAAAGAGGAAATGAATTCCTCTTTCTTATCGCTTCTCTCTACAACTCAGTGAGTTACAGTGTCTCTTTTAGTAAGACGATGCCAAATTATAGCTTTCCTAAAATAACCAAATCTTTTTGATAACTCTGTTTATAAAAGCTCTGGGTTTATAAAAGATCTGGTTTTCGGGGACTATAAATTTTTAACGATGTCGCCTACAAGACCAGGGCCTTTGTAGATGAAACCAGAGTAAACTTGTACAAGCTTCGCGCCTGCCATCATTTTCTCTTTCGCAGCGACGTAAGAGTCAACGCCACCTACCCCGATGATCGGTAATTGGTCACCCAACTCTTCGTGAAGTTTACGAACCACTTCAGTACTGCGAGATTGAACTGGACGTCCACTTAGGCCACCCGCTTCATCGCAATGTTTCATGCCTTCAACGATTGAACGATCCAATGTTGTGTTTGTTGCGATCACACCATCGATCTTATTTTTGATCAATGATTCACAAATTTGGCTAATTTCGTCATCACTTAGATCCGGAGCAATCTTAAGAGCAAGAGGAACATATTTACCATGCTTCTCTTCTAGTTCAGATTGTTTCGTTTTAAGTTCAGACAATAGATCGTCTAGAGCTTCGCCGTATTGTAGAGAACGAAGTCCTGGAGTATTTGGTGAAGAGATGTTCACAGCAATGTAACCAGCGTATTGATATACCTTCTCCATACAGATCAAGTAATCTTCAGCGCCCTTTTCAATTGGTGTGTCTTTGTTCTTACCGATGTTGATACCTAAGATGCCGTCGTAGTTCGACTTCTTAACGTTCTCAATAAGATTGTCGACGCCTAGGTTATTGAACCCCATGCGGTTGATGATACCTTCAGCTTCAACAAGACGGAACAGACGTGGTTTGTCATTACCGGCTTGTGGACGAGGAGTTACCGTTCCTACTTCAACGAAACCAAAACCCATTGCGCCAAATGCATCAATACATTCGCCGTTTTTATCTAGGCCAGCCGCTAGGCCAACTGGGTTTTTAAAAGTAAGACCCATGCATTCTACAGGTCGATTAGGTAATTGTTGGCGATACAAAAGATCAATAGGAGTGCCTGTGAAGCGTTTGAAATTTTGAATTGCAAGATCATGTGCCTTTTCGGCATCAAGTTGGAAAAAGCCAGTTCTGGCTAGACGGTAGAGCATTGTGCCTCCGATAGAAAAAAGCCCCGTGTAAACGGGGCGATATTATTTACTTATTTACTCAACTATTCAATCTATTACTGTCTGTAAGGGTAAGATAATCGAGTTTGTTAGCGAATGAGGTTCTTTATTAAGCAAACGTTATCGTTTCAGCAGTCAGTTTACTCATTTCTAGTCTCTACCATATTACAGCCACCCACTCTTTTAACAACAAGCAAGGTGTCCACGAAGTGGGTCCGTCAAAAGAAGTGGGTCCGTCAAAAATCGTTAGACCTATTGATGCCACTTTATAGAAACGATAAAGGCAAACCTTATGGCCTGCCCTTATGTCTTTCGTTTTATCTCATCACTAATCTGTCGACATGCAGTTTAGATTCAATAACATCAATTCACGCAGTGCTACCGAGAACTTGGCAAACTCATGAACCGAACCTACTTTGAATTCATTGAGGATACTTTCCCAACGATGTAGAGAATCAGAGTTACTTTCCATCCAATCATCAAGCGCTTTAATCACATCGATGTCTGAAGCACAACCGCAGTTAAGCACTTGGCCAGTTAGCTGACGTTGCTGCCAATCCAGATCTTCTCTGAATGCTGCACGTGCCAGCGCTTGCCAGTTGTTATCTACAGCTTGACCATTGATTTGCTTCAAGAACCAGTGCAGAGACAAACGGTCGCCAAGGTTGAAGTAAAGCTTCGACGCTTGTTGTACTGTTTTACCTGTCTCACGAGCCACTGTGGATATATCCAGTGCCGAGTACAAGCTAGACAAACGCGCAACTGAATTAGCCAACTCAGGGGTTACGCCTTGGTCAATCCATAACTGTGCCATTGCGTTATGCTCTTCTACTTCAGAAGCCACTAGGTTTTCATCCAGTTTCTCTGTGATAGTAAGAACATCGCCTTGGTAAAGTTCAATCAATGCTTTCACTGACTGTTTTCCGGTACGGTTTCTTAGCAACCAACGAGCCAAACGACGAAGTGTACGACGAACATGGTAGATCAATTCATATTGAGCTTCAGAACTTGAAACATTGTCCAGTTCACGGATGCTCTTCAGAACTTTGCCAAGACCATAGATTTCACGTGTTGCTGCGTAAGCATTGGCAATATCAACGATATTTGCGCCCGTCTCTTCTTGCAGACGAGTAACGAAGTTACAACCCATCTCGTTAACCATTTGGTTAGCCAGTGCAGTCGCGATGATTTCAGAACGTAGTGGATGGTTATCCATGTGTTGAGAATAGTTACGACGTAACGCGGTTGGGAAGTACTGCATAAGCTGTTGAGCATGGAATTCATCATTAGCGATATCATCACTAACAAGATCTTCTTTAAGCACCATTTTACCGTAAGCGACAAGTACAGAAAGCTCAGGTCTTGTTAGGCCTTGGCCCTGCTTTTCACGCTCAAGCAGTGTTTCGTCATCTGGGATGTATTCCAAACCACGATCCAAGTACCCTGCTTTTTCCATTGTATGAATAAAACGGATTTGCTCTTTTACTAAGCCAACACCTTGATGCTCAGTAACCGAAATAGACTCAGCTTGACAATATGCGTCGTCTAGAACAATTTCGCCAACTTCATCTTCCATCGATTCAAGCACTTGGTTACGTTGCTTAACGGTTAGATCACCATTAGACACCAAACCATTCAAGAAGATCTTAATGTTTACTTCATTATCCGAACAGTCAACACCACCAACGTTATCAACGAAGTCAGTATTAACGCGGCCACCCGTCAGCGCGTATTCAATACGACCCAATTGAGTCATACCCAAGTTACCGCCTTCACCAACAACCTTAGCTTTCAGGTCACGGCCATCGATACGAAGCACGTCATTTGCACGGTCACCAACATCTGTATGAGTCTCGTTTGAAGACTTAACGTAAGTACCGATACCGCCATTCCAAAGAAGATCAACCTTCATAGACAAGATCGCTTTGATCAAGTCATTTGGTGCCATTGATGCTTTCTTAGTACCCAGCATTTTCTGAATTTCAGGCGTCAAAGAGATAGACTTCGCTCGACGAGAGAAGATGCCACCACCTTGAGAAATCAGGTCTTTGTTGTAATCTTCCCAGCTTGAGCGAGGAAGATTAAACAAGCGCTCACGCTCTACCCAGCTTGATGCTGATTCTGGATTCGGGTCGATGAAAATATGCATGTGGTTAAACGCAGCTTGCATACGAATATGCTTAGACAACAGCATGCCGTTACCAAATACATCGCCCGCCATATCACCTACACCGATAGCGGTAAAGTCCGTTGTTTGACAGTTGATGCCCATTTCACGGAAGTGACGTTTGACAGATTCCCAGCCACCTTTCGCCGTGATACCCATGGCTTTATGGTCATAGCCGTTAGAGCCACCAGAGGCAAATGCATCGCCTAACCAGAAATTGTATTCAGCAGATACTGAGTTTGCTAGATCTGAGAACGTTGCGGTACCTTTATCGGCGGCAACAACCAAATACGGATCATCTTCATCGTGACGAACAACACTCTTAGGTGGAATAACCTCACCTTCAATGATGTTGTCTGATACGTCTAGTAATGCACGGATGAAGCGCTTGTAACAACGTTGACCTTCAGCGAAAATTTCATCACGGCCAGACATAGTGTGTTGACGCTTACAAACGAAACCACCTTTTGCACCAACAGGTACAATTACTGTGTTCTTAACTTGCTGTGCTTTAACTAGGCCTAGAATCTCAGTACGGAAATCCTCTTGACGGTCTGACCAACGTAAACCACCACGAGCGACTTTACCGCCACGTAGATGCACACCTTCAATGTCTGGTGCGTAAACGAAGATCTCAAACGCAGGAACCGGCGCTGGGATATCTGGGATCTCGCTTGGTCTCATTTTCAGAGCCAACCAAGGTTTAGACTGTTTGTTGTCGTCTAACTGATAGTAGTTAGTGCGAAGCGTTGCTGTGATCATTTCCATGTAACGACGAATGATACGATCATCATCCAAGCTTTCTACATGATCCAACTGTTCAGTGATCTTCTTAATAAGATCTTGTTGCCCTTTCGCGCTACCCTTTAATTTAGGATCAAAACGCTTGCCGAATAAGCTCACTAACCCTTTCGCTAGATCTGGGTAATGAGACAATGTGTCTTCAATGTATTGTTGGCTAAATGGGAAACCCACTTGGCGCATGTAACGCGCATACGCACGTAAGATTGAGATTTCACGGCCAGAAAGAGCAGCACCCAATACCAAGCGGTTAAAACCATCGCTGTCTAATTCACCTTCCCAAATCGCAGCAAAGGCTTGTTGGAATAGATCGCGCGCTTCACGAAGATCAATCGTCTTGTCACTCTTATGCAGCATCGAGAAATCAAGGATCCAATAAGTCACCCCATTGGTCTTGCGTACTTCATAAGGTGATTCACCAATAACGCGCAGGCCAAAATTTTCAAGCATTGGCATAACATCAGACAGGTGAATCGGCTCATCACTGTGGTAGAACAGCTTCAAACGAACAGCTTTAGAGTCTGCCGCTTCTTCTTGAGGGCGGTAGAAAAGCATGCCCAGTTTGTTGTCTTCACTTAGTGCTTCTAAACGCTCGATATCTGCAACCGCAGAACCAGGCATCATGTCTTCTTTGTACGAACGTGGGAATGCACGCATGTACTCTTTCGATAACGGAAGACCTTTGCTCTCACCGAAGTTAGCAACGATTGATTCAGACAGGCGGTCATCCCACGTAGACGATACTTCCATTAAATTTTGCTCAATTGTTTTCACGTCCACATCCATGTTGTTGTTATCAACACGAACAATATAGTGCGTTCTTGCCAGTGGGCTTTCAGAGAAGTATGTCGTGAATTCGACCTCTTCTTCGCAACCGAAATACTGCTTCAAGATGCGTTGGGTTTGACGACGAAGTTCGGTGTTGTAACGATCTTTAGTAACGTAAACCATGCAGCTAAAGAAACGGCCAAACGGGTCTTTGCGAACAAACAAACGCAGAAGATCGCGATCTTGCATTTGAACTACGCCAGTACCGACTTCTAGCAATTCTTCTTCACGAGCTTGAAGCAGTTCATCTCGCGGGTAGTTTTCTAGAATGTTGTGCAGAGCTTTATAAGAGTATGAACCTTCACGGTAACCACTCGCGTCTAAGATACGCTCTACTTTCTCGCGAACAAGAGGAATAGTTTCAACGGTTTGGTTATAAACGGCAGAGGTGTAAAGACCAGTAAAGCGGTGTTCACCAATGACCTTACCGTTCTTATCGAACTTCTTAATACCAATGTAATCATTGTAAGCTGGGCGGTGAATGCGTGAAGCCGTGTTGCCCTTGGTTACGATAAGTACATAAGGCTTTTTGGCTTCAAGACGTGCCGAATCAGAAAACTCAGACAGCTTAACGTTACGCACACGATCTGAATTCGCAAACAAACCAAGGCCTTGCTCCTTGGTCGGTTGTAGTTCTGTGTCACCATTTACAGAAACAAGGTCATATTCCTTGTAACCCATAAACGTAAAGTTGTGCTCGCCTAACCAACGAAGAAACGCCAACGTCTCATCAAAACGTTGACCGTCTACAGGAATGCTTTCTTTTTGCTTTTCAACTTGATTAGTTACTTCCTCAAGTTTTTCAACCATCTTCAGCCAATCGTTCACGACTAAACCAGTATCGGTAAAGATATCCAGTAGTTCCGTTTTGAGCGCTGTCATTTCAGCTTTGCTGCTAAGACGGTCTACTTCGATATGGAAAAGCGATTGGAATGCACCTTCGTTATTGCTAACGCCGACAACACTGCCCTTATCAGAGCGAGAAATTTGTGTTGGATTGTGAAGCATAAGGTGAGAAGAAAGGTCTAGGCGAGTCAGCGCCATTTTTACAGAGTCTACAAGGAATGGGCTATCTGGTACGACTATCTCTACGATAGTGTGAGTAGATTGCCAACCTTGACGACTTACTGTCGGGTTAAAAACACGAACAGAGATTTGGTCAGCTTTCTTTTCATTGATGTGATGCCATAAGCTAACTACAGCACCGTATAAATCGGATTCGTTTCTCTGAGTTAGATCGTCGTGAGAAACGTTACTAAACAAGTGTTGAGCAAGTTGAGTTACGAGAGGTCGATGAGCAAGGTCAAGTTTGTCTTGAATCAGTTTGTAAACTTTTTCAAGTAAAACTGGAACCACAGTTTCACGTGCGGTCATAGTCACACTCCACAATTAGAATTTTATTTTATTTTATTATTAGGGGGCTTACTTAAGCTAGCGTTTGAATCAAGCCTTCAAGGCCAGTTCTACTAACGAGTTAAGCAAAGGTAATGCATTCATTTATTGTAAAAGCATTATTGATAAATAGTTAATTGTTTTAGAGGTGGTAAGAGGTGAAATGTTTGATTATGTGATTAAGATTCCCTTTAACTCACTAGGCACGCCAAGCTTTACAGAGCTTCCAACTTAATAAACTTATTTTTTTGGTCAGTTGTTAACCTAAACTGTCCTCTAACCCCTATTTGTGTAAGAAATGGTCTGAAGCGAGTTGCAGGTAGCTGTAAGCGTAACCCTGTTGTTGTTATCACTTGAACTTTACTTGCGGCACCCGAGTAGCTAGCCAAAAACTGCTGATATGAGATGTTAAGTTGGAAAATATAGCGATTCATACGATACCTGTATAAATATACAGTGCCGGTATTTTTGGCACTTAACGATGTCTGAAAGTGAACTTGAAACTGCTCTAGCTTATCGAAAATTCGATAAACCAGAAACAAAAAAATCAGTGGCAGATATTCTCTACCACTGATGACTTTTCGTTACTAGTAAACTGTTTATTAGCAAACCGCTTATGATCAAACAGTTACCTGAATAAGCGGCTGATTTAAGCCTCTAGTGCTTTTGCCACTTTCTCGAATAAGTCTTTTGCAAGGTTGTCCATGTTCTTCAGCGTCTCAAGTTCTTTTTTGATTAGAGCTTGGCGTTCATCATCGTACTTACGGAACTTAAGTAGCGGGTCAATCAAACGTGAAGCCACTTGCGGGTTGCTGCTGTTCAGTTCACGTAGGATCTCGCCAGCAAACGCGTAACCTTGTCCTGACTTGGCGTGGAATTGAACCGGGTTCATGTTTAAGAACGAACCAACCAAGTTACGAGTACGGTTCGGGTTCTTCAAGCTGAACGCTTGGTGCGACATCGACGCTTTAATCACTTCAAGTGCATTAGAGCTTGGGTTTGAACCTTGCAATGCAAACCACTTATCCATGACAAGACCATCATGTTTCCACTTGTCGCTGTAATCCGCCATCAAGGTTTCACGACATGGTAGTTGCGCACTGTTCGCCGCGCCCATCGCTGCCATTGTATCTGTCATGTTGTTTGCTTGTTGGTACATAGCAACAACCAAGTCATTACCCTTTTCAGTATGCGCTAAGTAACTTAGACAGACTTTACGTAGAGTACGCTTACCAATCGAATCGTGATCGATCGTGTATTCTGTTAGTGCATGGCTGTGATAAACCGCCGCTAACTCGTCTTCAAGTTCTGCAGCTAGTGTTACTTTCATTGAGTTAAGAACAGATGCGACTGCATCAATATCAACGCACTCATACCAACCCGACACTTCGTTATGGCTCGGTAGAGAAAGCATTTCTGCAATAAACGCAGGTTCTAGTGAATCACTAAGCAGTACCCCGCGGAATGCATCAACAACAGAAGCAGAAAGTTCAAACTTTTGACCTTGTTGAACGTTATCTACGTTGCTACGGATGTATTTCGCTAGCAGCATTTGACCCGCATCCCAACGAGAGAACTCATTGCGAGCATTCACCATCAGGAAGATCAGCTCTTCATCTGAGTAATCGTATTCCAATTTCACTGGCGCAGAGAATTCACGCAGTAGCGATGGGATCGGTTGCTCTGAAACGTTTTCAAACACAAACGTTTGTTCCGCTTCTTTCACATCTAATACATTGTGAACTGGCTGACCGTTACATTGTAACCCAATTACTTCACCCGACGCGGTGTATAGCTCGATGTCTAGAGGAATATGCAGAGCTTGCTTATCCGTTTGCTCATGAGTTGGAGCCGTTACTTGGCGAGTTGTTAACGTGTACTCTTTCTTTTCTGCGTCGTAGTGACTTTCAACAGACAGCGTCGGCGTACCAGACTGGCTGTACCATAAACGGAACTGAGACAGGTCAACGCCCGACGCATCTTCCATTGCAGCAACGAAATCTTCGCAAGTTGCAGCGGTACCATCGTGACGTTCAAAGTAAAGCTTCATGCCTTTTTGGAAACCTTCCTCACCCAACAATGTGTGGATCATTCGGATCACTTCACTGCCCTTTTCGTATACCGTCAATGTGTAGAAGTTGTTCATTTCTATCACTTTTTCAGGGCGAATTGGGTGAGACATTGGACTTGCATCTTCAGCGAATTGTGGCCCGCGAATAATACGAACATTGTTGATTCGGTTTACTGCGCGAGAACCAAGATCAGATGAGAACTCTTGGTCACGGAATACGGTTAAGCCTTCTTTCAAGCTTAGTTGGAACCAATCGCGACATGTCACTCGGTTACCGGTCCAGTTATGGAAATATTCATGACCGATTACCGCTTCGATGCCTAGGTAGTCGGTGTCGGTTGCTGTTTGGTCGTTCGCTAAAACAAACTTAGAGTTAAATACGTTCAGACCTTTGTTTTCCATCGCGCCCATGTTGAAGAAATCAACAGCTACGATCATGTAGATGTCTAAGTCATACTCAAGATTGAAACGCTCTTCGTCCCACTTCATTGAGTTAATCAAAGAAACCATCGCGTGGTTTGCGCGGTCTAGATTGCCTTTGTCGACAAAGATTTCTAGGTCAACTTTGCGGCCTGATTGTGTGGTGTAAGCGTCACGAAGTACATCAAAGTCACCGGCAACAAGAGCAAACAAGTAAGCAGGTTTTGGATGTGGGTCTTGCCACTTAACCCAGTGACGACCATTTTCAGCATCACCTTCATCTATACGGTTACCATTACTAAGTAAGAATGGATTTTCTGCTTTGTCTGCGATTACCGTTGTGGTGAATTTTGCCAATACATCAGGGCGGTCCATGTAGTAAGTAATACGACGGAAACCTTCAGCTTCACACTGAGTACAGAATGCGCCACCCGACTTATACAAACCTTCAAGTGCACTATTCCCTTCAGGATTTACTTCCGTCACGATCGTGAGTGTGAAATCTTTCGGTAGTCCGCTCAGTGTCAGTTGAGTTTCAGATTGCTCGAATTGCGTCCACTCTTGACCCTCAACTAAAACAGAAACCAACGTCAAACCTTCACCATCAAGTACTAAGGTCGAACTATCTTTCTCTTGCTTAACACTAGACACCGCCGTAATGATGGACGCTGAATCGTACAAATCGAAAGTAAGATCGATTTGAGAAATAGTGTGAGATGGTGATTGATAATCTTTACGATACTTGGCTTGAGGTGTATGTGCCATGACGGGTTCCTTTTGATCGTTATACGTAATTGTATTTTAACTGTATATATCTAAAGGTTGAGGGCCAAGAACACAAGGGGAATATTGAAAAAAGGAGGCATTGTAGTAAAACGCCTCCATGTTTTGCTATTTTATCAACCAAATAAGAAAGGAACGGCTAATAAATGAACTGTGAGCCATATTATCAACAAACCTGACTTTGCGCATCCAACCCGTCATTATCGAATACGATTGAGTACTGCAAACATGTCGCCTTCTTCACCTTGAAGCGTCAAGACGTCGCTGTTTAATGTGTAACGAGTGCCGTGCTCGCCATTTTCATACAGAAGCACCAATTGATCGCCTTCTGTGTAATACACCCCACGACGAACAACCTCACTCCCCACTTCATCGGACACTCTGAACATAAATACAAAGTCAGGTTGAAGCACTAAATCCATTTTTTGAATATTACTCGCGCGCAAGTCGCTTCCGGACAATTCGGCGCTTGACCATATTCCCGCCAATGCATTTGGTAAAGCCTTGGTGAACATAACACCGTTGAGGTTCAACATATTATGGTTACTGCTATAGGCGTAAACTTGAGGTTCAGAGGTGTTTAAACCCAAAATAATGGTATCTTCATTGGCGTTATACAAGCCTTCCCAATGGTCGACACTGTAGTCTTTCTTTTGAATATCAATGGAGAATGAATAATTTGAATCAAGGGTTAGCTTTATCGCTCTAAAATTTTCAGTACCTTGTTCAGGATCTGGGTTCATCAAATACCAATCACCAAGCAGTAAAGGAAGGTCAAAATGAGATAGATTGCTGTCACTTTTTGATTGCTGCTCGCTTGAAGCGACCTCACTCCCAAAAGCAACAAAACTTAAACAAGATAAAAATAGTAGAATCCATTTCATACGCGCCCCCTCGTTTTCTTTAAGCTTAGGCACGTAATGAATAGAAAGCGAAAAAATTTGATCTAAGTCACTAAATTTTAAATGCGAAGTAACTGAATTTTAAATACGAAGTGCTACGCGACATGATCGCTCGCAAAAACACCCTTTAAAAATACGTTATTCAGAATATACCCAAGCATTAATAGACGAGAAATGGCCTCGATTTTTGTCAAATCGCAGATAGAAAAAAAGCGAGCCTAAGCTCGCTTTTTTTTAAACGCCGCCTTTAACAAGGCACGTTAGCGTCTATTTCTTTATCATATCCAGCATGATAGCGACAGACTCATCAAGATAAGCATCCGGGGCTTCGTAGTCTTTAGGGATATCATCCAACGTTTTAAATACCTCTAACTTAGCGGCTTTTTGACGTTGATTGATACGCTCTAGACGAAGCACATCCCCATCATCACTCTCTTGTTGACGTACTTTTTCGTTCAAAGAAAGGTCGTTATCATCTTTATCAGCCTTATATTTTTCAATATCTTGCGCGATAAAGCCAAACTCCATGTCTGTCGCAATACGAGCTTGGTGTTGAGCGGTTAAAGCAGCAACTTGCTCATCGTTACGCTGTAACACTGAATAGTTAGCTTTATCTATGCTATCCCAAGGCAGAGCATTATCTTCAACACTTTCACCAGTATCTGCTGGATCAATTGCCGTTGGGTAAGCAATATCAGGCACTACACCTTTGTTTTGCGTACTTCCGCCATTGATTCGGTAGAATTTCTGGATGGTGTATTGAACGTAGCCTAACTCTTTATCGAACAAATCATAAATATGATTCAAAGAGCGGTGTTGTTGCACCGTTCCTTTACCGAAAGAGTTTTCACCAAGGATGATTGCACGACCATAATCTTGCATCGCTGCTGCAAAGATTTCAGATGCTGAAGCACTGTAGCGATTCACCAATACCGTTAATGGACCTTGGTAACTAATTTCGCCATCAGTATCACTGTTCACTTTTACACGACCGTAGCTATCACGAACTTGAACAACGGGCCCCTCTTTGATAAACAAACCAGAGAGTTCGGTTGCTTCCGTTAGTGCACCACCACCGTTGTTTCGCAGATCAACAATGATACCTTCGACACCTTGCTCTTTAAGTTCGGTGATCAGTTTATCAGTATCTTTAGAAAGGCCAACATAGAAGCTTGGTACTTCTAGTACGCCAATCTTCTTGCCATCTTTCTCGATAACTTCTGATTTAACAGCGCGGTCTTCTAAGCGAATCTTATCGCGTACAATTGTGACAACGTGACTTTTTGCATCTTTACCATCAGGCAAGATCTGTAGCTTAACTTTAGTCCCTTTCGGTCCTTTAATTAATTGCACTACATCGTCTAAACGCCAGCCGATAACATCAACAATATCTTCGCCATCTTGACCAACACCAACAATACGATCACCATCACTCAATTGTTTGCTATTGGACGCAGGGCCACCAGCAACGAGAGATCGGATAACGGTGTAGTCGTCTGTCATTTGAAGTACAGCACCAATGCCTTCTAGAGATAGATTCATCTCAGACTGAAATTGCTCTGCATTTCTTGGAGAAAGGTAACTAGTATGAGGGTCAACTTCTCGCGCGAATGCGTTCATGTAGATCTGGAAAGCATCTTCGTTGTGCGATTGCGTAATACGCTTCATCGCATTGTTGTAACGCTTTTCCAAAACTTCTTGAATCTCTGGCCACTCTTTACCTGTAAGTTTTAGATTCAACGCGTCGTATTTAACACGCTTCCTCCAAAGCTCATTCACTTCAGCGATATCTTTTGGCCATTCCGCTTCGCTACGATTGAGCTCAATACTTTCATCAGTATCAAACTTAATCTCAGTATCTAGTAAAGACAGCGCATATTGGAAACGTTCAAAACGCTTCTGCATGGACAAATTATAAACATCGAATGCAATTTGGTTATTACCCGCTTTCAGTTGGTCATCAATTTGTTTAGATGAAGTAGCGAAAGAGTCAATATCAGCTTGAGTGAAGATATTACGGTTATAATCCAACATCTCTAAATAACGATTAAAGATAGCTTGAGAGAAATCATCGTTGAGATTGAAGTGTTTATAGTGGGAACGAGTAAATCGAGAAGTAACACGTTTACTAGCAGTTTCGTGTTGAACCTCAGGAGCGAGTAGAGGTAAATCGTCCTGATTTAATTTGGCTTCAAGAGCCTGAGCTGAAGCTGCTAGCAAAAAGCCAGCAGCAATCAGTGTCAATTTTGAACGGCATTTCATGCGTAGGAGTATCTCCTTTAAGCGCGCAAGTGCTCCGCTTTAACAACCATTTGTAGGCCGTTTGCTAACTGAACACGCACATCTTCCTTATTGATTTCAACAATGGTCGCAGCCATGTTTCCTGTACCCATGTTCACATTTACTTCTTTACCAGTGATAAATTCATCGGCGTTCAAAGCGCGTGTTTCTACAGGCTTTTCTACTTTCGGTGCTTTAGGCGCTTGACGACGAGGCTGTTGAGCTTTCTTCGCTTTAGCTTTCGCTTTGCCTTCGTCACGAGCTTTCTGTGCTTGTTCTTTACGACGAGCCTGAACTTTCGCTTTGCTTTCTGCAAGTGTCGCTTTAGCGTGCTCAACGTGCTCTTCTTCTAGTGTGCCACATACGTTGCCGTCTAGGTCAACACGTTCTGCGCCAGCTTTTACGCCGTGCAGGTAACGCCATGATGATGTGTACTGTCTTAACGCTGCACGAAGCTGAGTCTTACTTACTTTTTCGTCTTCATTTAGACGTTCAGCAAGATCTTGAAAAATACCAATTTTAAGTGGTTTCGCTTCACCTTCTAGAGTAAAGCATTTAGGGAAACATTCAGCAACATATGCGATAACTTCTTTGCTGTTTTTTAACTTTTCAGTGTTTTCCATGTGGGTTCCTGGTTTTTGCGGTTTTCCGCGAGCATTAAGAAAATATTTTTACGTATTATAGAGAGATGCTTGGGAAAAACCACAGTAAGAGAATAATTTATGCCTTGTTCGCGTGCGAATTAAGCAGCTTTTCCACTTCTGCCATGAAAAATGTTAATCCGTCCTCGTCAATTTGAGAAAAACGACCAACATTTGGGCTATCGATATCAAGAACGCCCGCTATTTTCCCGTCAATCGAAAATGGTATAACGATTTCTGAGTTACTTGCAGCGTCACAAGCGATGTGTCCTTCGAATTCATGAACATCATGAATGCGCTGAACTGTATTCGTCGCGACCGCAGTTCCACACACACCACGCCCAACCGGAATTCGAACACAAGCCGGTTGACCTTGGAATGGGCCAAGCACAAGTTCGTCTTTTTCCTTAGCTTGGTCCTGCTTCATTAAATAGAAACCAGCCCAATTTAATTCATCCAACTCCATGAATAATAATGAGCTGATATTAGCTAGATTAGCAGTTAGATCGGGTTCTGATTCAATTAATGCAACGGCTTGTTTGGTTAAGCGTTGGTAATGTTCTATTTTCATATTAACTTCCAATTAAATTGAGACTTCCATTATCAAGAGAACGCAGTAAAATGCGGCCATCAAACTAAATAGGACTTATTCTCATTACAATGACCAATTCAGAAGACACTATTAGCCGTTCTTGGTTAATAACTCAAGTAAAAAAACACAAGTCCAAATTACTGTTTGCTAACATTATTGCCATATTTACAACTCTCATTAGTGTCCCTATCCCGTTGCTCATGCCATTAATGGTTGATGAAGTATTACTTGATAAGCCGGCTTCTGGCTTAGAGATGATGAACCATCTACTTCCAACATCGTTGCAGACACCAACTGGCTATATTGCACTGACTTTGCTGTTAGTCATAATCATGCGGACTGTTAGCCAAGCGTTGAACATTCTACAAGGGCGTCAATTCACGCTTGTCTCAAAAACAATTACCTATCAAATGCGCAGCAAAATGATAGATAAGCTTGGCCGCATTAGTATTAGACAATACGAGACCAAAGGCAGTGGCGGTATTAACGCCCACCTAATAACAGACATAGAGACAATAGATAAGTTCATTGGCTCGACCCTTTCTAAATTCATCATCAGCTTCCTGACCGTGTTCGGTACCGCTATCGTGTTGCTATGGTTAGAGTGGCGCTTGGGACTGTTCATTTTACTGGTCAATCCTGTTGTAATTTATTTCTCCCGTAAACTAGGTAGCAGAGTCAAACACCTTAAGAAGTATGAGAACCAATCTTTCGAGCGCTTTCAAAACCGTTTAGTGGAAACCTTAGATGGTATTTACCAACTGCGTGCGGCAAATAAGGAACGTATCTTTCTCGATGAACTTAAGGTTCAAGCAAACCAAGTGAGAGTCGATGCAGACAAATACGCTTGGCAATCAGAAGCTGCAGGCCGTGTTTCGTTTCTGCTGTTCTTATTAGGTTTCGAGCTTTTCCGTGCCGTCGCGATGCTAATGGTGTTATTCAGCGACTTAACGATTGGTCAGATTTTCGCGGTATTTGGTTACTTGTGGTTCATGTTAGGCCCGGTTCAAGAGCTGCTAGGGATTCAATTCTCTTGGTATAGCGCAAAAGCAGCACTTCAGCGCATCAACGACCTTCTTCAGTTAGAAGAAGAGAAGCGCCCTGTCAGTAAAGTGAACCCATTTAATGAAGATCAAGAAGTGACAGTCGACATTGAAGACGTTACATTCTCTTACACATTAGAAAACACTGTTTTAAATAGGCTATCGCTGCACATTCCAGCAGGTAAGAAAGTCGCTTTGGTGGGTGCGAGTGGTGGCGGTAAATCTACGTTAATCCAGTTACTGATTGGTGTTTATCAAGCGGACTCTGGATGCATTCGTTATAACGGTGAAACCACCGACGACATCAGTTTCGATGTGATACGCAGTCAAATTGCCGTTGTTTTACAACAACCTATACTTTTTAACGATACATTAAGGCATAATCTGACCCTTGGTGCTGAATACGATGAAATGTCGTTGTGGCGTGCACTTGAAGTCTCTCAAATGCAAGATGTCATCAAGCAACTGAGTAATGGCTTAGATACACAAATTGGTAGGAATGGCGTTCGATTGTCTGGCGGGCAACGACAACGCTTAGCTATAGCCCGAATGGTGCTGAGCAATCCTAAGTTTGTTATTCTAGATGAAGCGACATCAGCACTCGATACAGCAACAGAGTCAGCATTACATAAAGCGCTGAGCGAGTTTTTGAAAGATCGCACAACTTTGATAGTGGCTCATCGATTATCAGCGGTGAAACAGGCCGATCTAATCTATGTTTTAGAAGATGGGCAAGTTACACAGACAGGAACACATGGTGAATTGGTTGAACAACAAGGATTATATCAAACACTCTATGGCAGTGTGCAATCGCACGCCTGATGTTTATTGTTTTAGAGACTTAAATCAGTGTTGTTCTAGGCATTTAAATCAGGTTAAAAGTCTGATTAGTGTTTCAACTTGGGAGGTCGCGTGACCTCCCCATTCGTAACCAACCCTTTATCAACTAAGCAGCAGCTATCGACTCAGCACCAGTGCGACAGTAGCTCTGTACGTCTTTGTCAGGGCTGCGAACTTCCCGTTGATAAAATGGACATCCCTTTGGGGAAATCCGCTTACTGCCCAAGATGCGGTACTCAGCTTTATAGAGGCGGCACCCCTAGCCTGTCTGGAAACCTTGCAATCGCTATTACCTGCTTATTGCTGTTTATCCCCTCACACTTTTTTGAATTCATCAGTATTCGCCTGATTGGTGTCATGATACCTGCGACATTACCATCTGGCGTATTTACTTTAATGGGTGAAGGCTTCCCTCTACTTGGCTTGTTGATCTTATTCTGCAGTTCGATCGCCCCGTTACTTGTTTGTACCTCGGTACTCATCACCCATTTATCCTTGCGCTTTAAGATTTTCACACCATTTCGTTATGCATTAGCTATCATTCAGACACTTAAGCACTGGATGATGTTGGATGTATTTCTGGTGAGCGTGGCAATCTCGTGCTTCAAATTACAAGATTACTCAGATATTTTCGTCGGCCCTGGTTTAGTTGGTCTGATTCTACTGCAGCTTTTCAGTGTGTTACTGGTAAGTCGGATCAGTGTGCGTCGCTACTGGGAAGCTTGGGCTAAAGAGTCTGACTACTCTTTTGATAAAAGTAAGAACGTACACTGTCATAACTGTCACCTGTCTCAGCCTGACGGACACACTTGCGTGCGTTGTCACCATGACTTATATCATCGCAAACCCTACTCTGTACAAAAGACATGGGCTCTACTTTTTGCCGCCTCAGTGGCTATCGTGCCGGCCAACGTCATTCCAATTTCTATCGTGATAACAAACGGGCAAAGACTAGAAGACACCATCATCTCCGGTGTCGCTTCGCTAATTAATAGCGACATGTATGGCATCGCCGCAATCATTTTTATTGCCAGTATCGTCGTGCCTGTCGCGAAAATACTTGGTCTAACGTATATCTTAATTTGTATAAAAATGAAGCGTGCGGTTTACCATAGACAACGTATGACCATCTATTTCATTGTGAAATGGGTGGGAAAGTGGTCGGTAATGGATCTGTTCGTTATTTCGATCATGATGACCTTGGTCGACCGTGGACAAATTTTAAACTTTACACCAGGTTATGGTGCAGTCGCTTTTGGCGTCGTGGTTGTTCTCACGATGCTGGCGGCGGAAAGCTTAGATCCTAGGCTAATTTGGGATAACTACACCTCTAAAGATGAGTCAGTGAATGAACAACGATAACCAATCACAAACGTCATATTCACCAGAAGTCAGGAAAAACAAAGGTATTTCCCCTTTGTGGATCCTGCCGATACTAACCGTCGCATTAGCGGGTTGGTTGGTCATGAAATCGATACACGATGCAGGACAACGTGTGCAGATATATTTCTCAGATGCCGCAGGTTTAGTCGCAGGTCGAACGACAATTCGCTACCAAGGCTTAGAGGTAGGTATGGTGCGCGACATTACCTTGTCCAAAGATTTATCGAGCATCTATGTCGATGCTGACATCTACCCAGAAGCGAAAAAGCTACTCTCAAAAGGCACGCGTTTCTGGCTCGTAAAACCAACAGCAAGTTTATCTGGTATCTCAGGGTTAGATGCGCTTGTTTCAGGTAACTATATCGCTATCCATCCTAGCGAAACCAAGCAAGAACCAGAAACTGTTTTCCAAGCTTTAGAATCATCCCCTTCTGACTTATTGGCTTCGGAAGGCCTGAATATTTCATTGACGACCAAGGACCTGGGAGGGGTGTCTGTTGGCTCTCAAATCGTTTATCGTAAAATTCCAATTGGTGAGGTTTACAACTACCAGCTAAACGACAACGCAAAATCAGTGACGATTCAAGCGGCGATTAAAGATGAATACAGCCATATCATTACCGACCAAAGCCGTTTTTGGAATGTCAGTGGCTTAGGTGCCAGTATCGGATTTTCTGGTGTCGACGTACGCTTAGAAAGCCTCAGTGCTCTGCTTGGCGGTTCAATTGCGGTCGACTCTCCGGGAGAGGGTCAACCCGTAGAGATGAACACCAAATTCAAACTTTACCCAGATTTGAAAACAGCCGGTCGTGGTATCTCGATCAAGATAGCCGTACCCGACGACAACAAGATCAGTGCAACGGGCGCTCCGATCATGTATCGAGGCATCGAAATCGGTCAAATCACTGACCTATCTTTAAGCGAAGGGCGTGAAAACGTCGTTGCATCGGCTGCAATCCAACCGGCATTCAGTGACTTTTTAAATAGCGGCAGTCAATTCGTTTTAGAGGAAGCTGAACTATCACTTACTGGAATGAAAAATATTGCCAACTTAGTCACGGGGAATTTTCTAACCTTGGTTCCAGGTGAGGGTGAAAAAGCGCGTCGATTTACTGCGATTCGCAAAAATGAGTTCAGTCAGGAACAAGAAAAATCCGTTGCGATTCGCTTAACGTCAAACAATTCATTCGGGTTGGATGTCGGTACACAGTTACTCTACAAAGGCATTGCTGTTGGCTCTATCATCCAAGTGGGTTTAGTCGATGGTGTGGGAACTGGCTCTGATAAGCACGAAGTGTTTATGGATGCGCTTGTCGATAACGAATATGCTCACCTAATCAAAAGCCATAACCGTTTCTTTGTGACAGGCAGTGCGACTGCAGAGCTAACCGAATCAGGCTTGAGTGTTACGGTCCCACCAGCAAAACAACTTCTTACTGGCTCAATTAGCTTTGTTAGCGAAGGTCAGTCGAAAGCACGAACTGACTATCAGCTTTTCCAAAGCAAATCGTTAGCAGAAATCGCCAAGTTTAATCAGTCTGGCTCAAAGACGCTTTCGTTGTTTGCGAGCGAGCTACCTTCAATTTCTAAAGGAAGCCCACTACTCTACCGCAACCTACAAGTGGGTAGCATTTCTGATTTTCAGCTTGTCGATGGTGGCGTGAGAATCAAAGTCACGATCGAAAATCGTTACACACACTTACTCAATGAACATACTGTTTTCTGGAACCGCTCAGGCGTTGAGATCGATGCGTCGCTATCGGGTATCAGTATTAAAGCAGCACCCGTTAAAACGCTTATTCAAGGCGGTATTGCTTTTGACTCTCTTCCGGGAATAGACAACAAACTCGGTGATGTGTGGAAACTTTATAAAGATTCGAAATCCGCGCGAAAATTTGGTCGTGCGATTACGATTACCTCTTCAGGCGATCAAGAAGTCAGCAAAGGCATGGCGATCAAATATCAAGGCGTCACCGTCGGTGAGGTTACCTTGGTGATTCCTAACTTCAATAAAGGCGGTATTGAAATTACTGCGCGTATTTTACCTGAGTACGTAGACAAGATTGCCGTTGCGAAGAGTCACTTCTGGTTAGCAGAACCTGAAATCGGCCTCAATGGCATCAAAAACGTCTCTGCACTTCTCTCTAAGCACATCAGCGTAGACCCGGGCAATGGTGACATAAATACGAAATTTAAGCTGAGCAAGGGGCCAGTGCAGCCTGAAGGCAAGATATTCCAGCTACAAAGCGAAACGCGAGGCTCGGTATCAGAGGGCACACCGATCCTATTTCGAGAACTAGAAATCGGTAGTGTTATCGATGTTCAACTAGGCGAGTTTGCTGATCGAATCATCTCTACGATTCAAATCGAACCTGACTACGCGTATCTGATCCGCGCAAACACCGTGTTTTGGAACGTATCTGGTGTCGATGTCTCTATCGGTCTCTCTGGTGCAAACATCAAAGCTGGAACGGTAGACAGCTTGTTAAGAGGTGGTATTACATTCTCAACGCCACCGACTAATGAGCTTCAGCCAGTGGCAAACGAAGATCAGTCTTTCTATCTCTATCCTAAAGCCGAAGATGAGTGGAAATCATGGAGAACCGCAATTCCTCGCCCATAGAGTGAATCCTCAGAAGCTCCATGCAAATTAATACCGCTTGACGAAGAATAATTCATCATCAAAATGCAGCCATTCGGCTGCATTTTTGTTGTTTACTATAAATATGGTTTAGGACGGCCTCATTTTGCTTTAAACTCCCCCGCATTAATGCAATAAATCGAGACACTCTTTTGCACGCTAACGTATATATTCCTGAAGAATTCCTAACGCACATCGAATCAATCATGCCTAGTCATCTAGATATGGCTTCTTTTGTCGCGTCATGCCAAAAACCACTTCGTAAAAGTATTCGAGTCAACACATTGAAAATCAGTGTTGAGGACTTCTTAGTACGAGCAAAAGACAAAGGCTGGGAACTGGAACTTGTACCTTGGTGCGAAACGGGGTTTTGGATTACAGCGGATGAAAGTGAAGCGCCACTAGGTAATACGGCAGAACACATGTCTGGCCTTTTCTATATCCAAGAAGCCAGTTCTATGATGCCACCGTCAGCACTTTTCCAAGGTGAGGCTGACTACCAAGCCGTATTAGACACTGCGGCTGCACCCGGTTCTAAAACAACGCAAATCGCAGCGCTAATGAATAATCGCGGCGTATTGGTTGCCAATGAGTACGCAGCAAGCCGCGTGAAAGTTCTTCATGCCAACATCGAACGTTGTGGCGTTCGTAATGCCGCACTCAGTAACTTTGATGGTCGAGTTTTCGGTGGGTGGTTACCAGAACAGTTTGATGCTGTTCTGTTAGACGCGCCCTGCTCTGGTGAAGGTACGATTCGCAAAGACGCTGATGCGATGAAGAACTGGACGTATCAATCTGTAGTCGATATTGCTGACACTCAAAAAGATCTGATCGAAAGTGCTTTTCATGCTCTCAAACCTAACGGCGTGCTGGTTTACTCAACCTGTACGTTAAGCACGGAAGAGAACCAACAAGTATGTCATCACCTAAAAGAGACCTTTGGTGATGCGGTTGAGTTCGAGTCTTTGGAAAACTTATTCGACAATGCTAAAGCAACCACGACAGAAGAAGGCTTTCTACACATTTTCCCACAAGTGTATGATTCAGAAGGCTTCTTCGTTGCGCGCATCCGTAAACTAGCGTCTGTGACACCACCAGAAGTGAAAAAACGTCTGGGCAAATTTCCATTTGAAAAAGCGTCAAAGAAAGCTCAACAAGAAGTCGCTGAACAACTGCTGGGCGCACTTGATATCGAACTACCAAGTGATACTCAAGTTTGGATTCGTGACAAAGACGTTTGGCTATTCCCGGAAGCGCTAGAACCTATGATCGGTGAGTTCCGTTTCTCTCGCATGGGCATCAAGATCGCTGAAACCCATAAAAAAGGTTACCGCTGGCAGCACCAAGTCGCGACAACGCTTGCAACAGGTAATGAAGCTAATGTTGTCGAGCTAAATATCGAAGATGCCCGTGAATGGTTCATGGGCCGCGATGTTCGCCCTGAAGGCTTGTCTGGCAAAGGTGAAGTACTAGTGAAGTACAATGGTGCAATCATCGGCCTTGGTAAGTGGGTTGGCAACCGAGTGAAGAATGGTTTACCACGCGAGCTAGTACGCGATAAGAACCTTTTCTAAAAGCTTTCTTTCTGTATACAGCTTGATAAACAAAAAGCCCAAACAACGTTAATTGTTTGGGCTTTTTCTATTCTATCGACCATGTAAGTCAGTGTGTGAGCGCTTGTAAATCAACAGCTAATTATATAAATATCAATTCAAGTCACTATTTCCAAAAAGAAAAATCGCACTTTAGGGAATCTAAACTAGACTTCAATCTAATAGTCAAAAGATTAAAACGATTAGCGTAGGCTCTTCGGAGCCCTTTCCCCTAAGCCCAAACAGGAAGGTTTGGGCTTTTTTTTGACCGAAAGGATCGCTTATTTAACTAAGCTGATACCTTCTTTGTCGATAGTGATCTTGCCAGATTTGTACAAACCACCAATTGTCTTCTTGAACGTACCTTTACTGGTTCTGAATGCAGAGAAAATAGCTTCAGGAGAAGACTTATCATTCAAAGGCAGGTAACCGCCCTTCTTCTCAAGAAGATCCAGAACCTTAGTGCTTAGGTCACCCATCTTAGCGACACCAATTTTCTGAAGAGACAAATCAATCTTACCGTCTTCTTCACGAACATTTTTAATGTAGCCTTTTAGTGTCTTACCAATGAACAGCTTACCGATGATGTCTGATGGGAAAATCATACCCCAGTGTTCACCGTTCACGATCGCTTTGTAACCAAGTTGGCTGCGCTCAGCGATAATGAGATCAACTTGTTCATTTTGCTTATAAGTCGCAGGCGTGTTGTCTAACCATTTGTTGAACTTCGTTGTACCAACGATACGGCTCGATGCTTTATCGATATACACATATACTAAGATTGACTGGCCTTCGTTTAAACGGCCGCGCTGCTCGCTGAAAGGAACAAGAAGGTCCTTACCTTTCACGCCCCAGCTCATGAATGCACCAGTGCTGTTAACACCTTCAACCGTCATCAAGCCAAACTGCCCTACTTGAGCTATTGGTTTTTCAGTTGTGGCAGCGATCTGGTTGTCAGAATCAATGTATAAAAAAACATCTAGCTTTTGACCAATTTCAACACCTTCAGGAGTAAATCGTTTCGGCAGCAACACGGTTCCATAGTCGCTCGCGTCAAGGAATACACCGAAGTCTGCTTGTTTTACTACTTCTAGGTTGTTTATTTGACCAATATTAATCATCAAGATTGTCTCTACTTTAAATTTGGCGGTGATTATACGTGATCTCTGATATGCTTTCGCTAGTTTCATTCATATTTTTATATTCTAGGAGACATCGTTGATCACCGTTGATAAACAAGATGCGATAACACTTAAAATTAACCATGCGATGGCGAAGACCAAAAAGCTCGATATGGACGTTTATCTATTCATTCCCGGTGAACTCGGACTGACTCCGGAAGTACTTTCTGAAAGTGCCTTCTTCTACAGTTCAATTACTCAAAAGCGCGCTTACTACAGTGATAAGACACTATTACCATTGGTACACAGCCGCTTGGCAAAACGCGGACGCTTATCGACGACACAGTATCGTGTGAGTTTGAGTTTGTTCGCCTATCAATACGTGATTGCTTTAGATAAAGCCGTGAGCAGCTTGAACAAGACAGATAGTGACGACGTAACGGCTGATGACGTCGATGAAGTCATCGAACTGGCTTTGGATATCCTCAAGAAGCTTCGTCGTAGTATTCCTTATGAAGAAAACCTAAAGCGCTATTATGCCAATATTGATAATTACCTTTCTTGGTACACGGAGCAAAAGTTCTTATCTTTGGTATCACATATGCCACGTGGCAGTGAATACTCGACGATAAAAGAGCGACTCTTGACGCTTTGTGAAAAAGAGACCGCCCATCGAAAACTTAATCGCTATAACTCAGCGAAGGTACGAGAAGACGTAACACGTTTGAGCAACAAGATGCGACTGTTGCGACGTTTGATCGAACACCCTATCGTACTCAAAGAAAAGACGACATCAATGGGTAAGAACGTGAAGAGAGCAGTTAAAGGCATCGCCACAGGCTTGGTCATGGTGGTAGTTACCACAACCGTTATATTAGCTCGCGACTTTCTAGGAGAGATTACTGCATCTTTCATCGTATCGATGTCATTCATTTACGCTTTGCGTGAAATCTTCAAAGATGATTTAAGAGACATACTGTGGCGCTGGCTGCGTAAAGGCAAACCCAAGTGGAAGCGTCGCTACTTTGATCCAACAACCAATAAATCTGTCGGCCATAAGCTTGAATGGTTGGACTACGCGAATTTTTCTAAGTTAGCAGACCGTATTCAATCAATACGTAAGAAACGTGTTGTTCAACGTGAAGAGCAAATTTTGCACTATCGTTCGCATACAGAAATGTCGACATCGACATTCATGAGTGGTTACGAAGAGACTCGTGAAACGGTATCGATCAGCCTCAGAGCACTGACACGCTTAATGGACAAGGGTTCAAATAACGTATATCGAATGAATGAAGGGCAAGTAAGCCGAGAATCAGTAGAAAAACGCCACCTGCTCAACCTGATCATTAAAGAGAACAATCACGATGATGAGCCTACCTATTACCGCTGGAAAATAGTCATGAACCGTTCAAAAATCGTTGATATCGAGCAAATCACTCAAGAATCATAACGTTGTTAGGATGTGCGGTACGGTATGTGGGTATTCAATTCACATACCGCTCCTCCACTTGTTCAACGACTTCTGTCGAACTATGATCTTCAGATTTAGCCCAACCTTATACTTCCGAGCTATTATCTAGCTGGGACTTTCTTAATCGAAAGTGTTAGCGTGAATTCCGCCATTGGTTCGTCGCCATGCAAAGATGGGCAGGTCGCTATAATGGTCACTGGTTGATTCACACGCTCGCCAGTAGACATGGTTTCTGCCAACATAGTGTTGATCAGCTCACCATCGTTACAAGTGAAGTGTACGTCACCTTCTGGACGCTTCAAGAAATTACCTGTCACCTCTTTAAATGCCAAAGAAATCTTTTCGCCCTGCTGCTGAGATTTACTCATAGCAAGGAAACCACCTGCTACGTCAGCTCCCACAGCTAACACACCAAAATACATGCTATTGAGGTGGTTCTTAGTTCGCCTTTTGAGAGGGATTTTCACTTCAACATGTTGATTATCCAGCGCGAGCAGTTTTGGTCGACATAGCCAGATCAGAGGTACTTTGAAAAAGCCAAACATGCTCAAGTAGAAATTTGCTTTTTGTAGAGGGGTCAGCATTCGGATTACCTAGTCAAATAAGTCATCAGACCAGTTAATCGATTAGCGATGTGCATGTCAAAAAAATGTTACAAAAAAGAGATATCATCGCATAATGATATCTCCCTTTTTCTCTAAGCTTTAGTGACTTAGATAAACTCATACAGCAAGTTGATTTATCTAGACAATAAGCTGGTTTATGCAGTGATAACTGTTTCTACACCTTCGAGATCCGCTATGAACCCTTGTAAGCGCGGGTAGTCCACCAGGCCTTGAGTCACAAGCAGGACGGGCTTCTTCGCGTTCAGTGTTGCTTTAACGATCATACTCAACAAGGTAATAACTGCCTCGTTTTGAGGATCAAAAGCGTGTTGCTGAGCTTCATTGTGCTTGTCTACACCTAAAGTGAAAGACGCTAAGCTATCAACGTTTACCACAACACCATCAAAATAATGCAGTAATCTTTCGCTTAGTAGCACTGCAGACGGCACATCGCACGAGAACAGAACTTTCAAACCATTAAGCCCGCGTGGTAAGCCTTGCTCTGCAAGCAAATCAATAATCTTAGCAGCATCGCTTAATGCTCGTACATACGGTACAACCACTTCAACGTTAATACCCTGCTCTCGCAGCGCTTTAATAACCTGGCACTCTAAAGCGAAAGCCTTGCTGTACTCGGCTGTCGCATAACGCGCAACCCCACGAACACCTAAGGCCGGATTTATCTCTTCGGCTTCACAGCTACCACCAAGTAGCGAACGGAAGCCATAGCTATCAGCACTACTTAACGCAATACGAACAGTGGCGTGGTTTGGCTGAACGGCTGCTTGAATGGCAATCACTAAGGTCGAAACAAAATGCTCATCGACTGTTTTATCGCCAAGGATCGCATCTAAAGAGGTTTTTTCGATATCAGTCAGTGTTTCTAAATGACTTTCAATACTTGGATGATAGAAGACACGCTCCATGACCAATTCAGATAATGAAACGTATAAGTGGTTGGAATTATTATTATCGTTGTAAGAAGGCAGCACATCACCTAAGACAAGTTCTGGGTGCAAAGTGCTTTGATTTTCTTGAGTCATTGCTGCTCCAGCATTTTTATGTTGTGTTCAAACGAAAATACCGATAGCTGCCTGTTAATACAAGTGAAAATCCCCCATTTGACGTTGGCCTGCTGATAAAAATGAGAATATTAGCAATAACAGAGATAACTTTGACTTAAGAGAGTTTATTCCTCTGTTCAATTCCGTTATCTTAACCACTTCGCAATAGAATAAAAAAGCTATCACATGCCATTAAAAACTGATGAGTTGAGAACCCAAGCTCTGGGTCCTATGCCAACTCCTGCCGAACTAGGCAATGCACACCCTATTACTGACGACGTTGCTGAGCGCATTAAGAATTCTCGCCGCCAAATCGAAGATATCCTAACGGGTCGTGATAATCGCCTATTAGTTATCGTTGGTCCTTGCTCTGTTCACGATACAGATGCGGCACTTGATTACGCTGAACGTCTAAGCCAGATTCAAGATCAATACAAAGATGAACTGTTCGTTGTCATGAGAACCTACTTCGAGAAGCCTCGTACGGTTGTAGGTTGGAAAGGTTTAATTACCGATCCGAATCTCGATGGTTCATACGCACTTGAAACAGGCTTGAATAAAGCACGTAAGCTATTGCTAGATATCAACAAGCTTGGCCTAGCTACCGCGACTGAATTCCTTGATATGATCACCGGCCAGTACATTGCAGACCTTATCACTTGGGGCGCAATTGGTGCTCGCACGACTGAATCTCAGATTCACCGTGAAATGGCTTCTGCACTGTCTTGCCCAGTTGGCTTCAAAAACGCGACTAACGGCAACATCAAAATTGCCATTGATGCGATTCGTGCTGCGCATGCTTCACACTACTTCTACTCGCCAGATAAGAACGGCCGCATGACGGTTTACCGTACTTCTGGTAACCCATACGGTCACGTAATTCTACGTGGTGGCGATAAAGGCCCTAACTTCGATGCTGAATCTGTAGATAACGCATGTAAGCAACTGGCTGAATTCGATCTTCCTCAACGTTTAGTTGTAGACTTTAGCCACGCTAACTGTCAGAAACAGCACCGTAAACAGTTAGAAGTTGCACAAGACATTTGTGAGCAAATCAAATCTAACAAGAATCAAATTGCAGGCATCATGGCGGAAAGCTTCATTGTTGAAGGTAACCAGCCAATGACAGATATCAACAACCTAGAATACGGCAAGTCTATTACTGACCCATGCCTAAGCTGGGAAGATACTGCAACAATGCTCGATATGCTTGCAACAGCAATTAAAGATAGAAACTTAGCTTAAGGAAACAACACAATGCCATCATTTGACATTATCTCTGAAGTAGAAGCAGTAGAACTGCGTAACGCGGTAGACAACGCAAACCGTGAACTATCGACTCGTTTCGATTTTCGCGGCGTTGAAGCAAGCTTTGATTACAAAGATGAATCAGTAAAATTGACTGCTCAAGACGATTTTCAACTGAAGCAAATGCGCGATATCCTTCGTAGCAACCTAACAAAACGTAATGTTGATCCTAACGCGATGGAAGCGAAAGCAGCAGACCAAACAGGTCGCACTTGGCACCAAACGGTTATCTTTAAGCAAGGTATCGAAACGGATGTCGCTAAGAAGATCGTTAAGCTAATCAAAGACAACAAAGTTAAAGTTCAAGCTTCTATCCAAGGCGACAAAGTTCGTGTAACGGGTAAAAAGCGTGATGACCTACAAGCTGTTATGGCTCTAGTTCGCAGCGGTGAACTTGGTCAACCTTTCCAGTTTGACAACTTCCGCGACTAATTTTCGAGTTTGAGCGACTGCTTATTGTGGTTGCTCATTCATCAGCACAATGTCGTGTTTAAAATCACAAAAAGCCACTTCTTTTAGGAAGTGGCTTTTTATTTATCGGTCAGTCTTATTCAGGGTCTCTAGCCGATTTGCAAACAACTAAAAAGCGCTCACTTCAACTAAAATCTATCAACTACCACTCACCTGAGCACTTTTGCAGCAGACAGTTTCAGGTCTTTACCTACCAATAGATTAAACTCTACGCTTGCTGGTGGAATAAACACACACACTCGTAATTTCTCAGCTCTGGCTTGCTCAAGCTTGGTTGATAGCTCTCCGCTATTAACATAGCTCTCTCTTTCTGCATCTCGACGGCATAAGTCTATAAATTCGAACGGACAATCGATTGGTGAAAGTACTAGCTCTGCCTCTTGCATCAGACGTAAAGCCTTCATAGAAAGTAGCTCAACATCTTCTTCAAATTCGATCCAAGTGACCTGCCCTTCACTATCAACTTGCTCAGTCAACGACTGTTGATAGTACGATTCAAGTTGATCCCTATCCGTCACTTGATTAATAAAACTGGACGACAAAAAGCGCTCCCAGAATTTTCGGCGTTCATCAACAGTAGGAAAGGACTCTTTAATTGAATTGCGTTTTGATGCACCGAAGTCCGCTATCAAACCTATGTTCTGTGGCAATACAGTTTCGAGTTTTTCTCTAATATTTCTCACCAAAACAGGTGATGCACCCCCACTTGAGATCGCTATTTGGATTCGTCCGCGATTTATCATTGAGGGTGTGATGAAATCACAATAGGGTAAGTCATCGACCACATTGACAAGAATACCCATTTTTTTTGCATCATTATGTACTTGATGATTTAGGTTTGGGTTGTCTGTGGTTGCCCACACTTGTAAGTAGTTTTTCGAGATAAGCTGTGACGAGTAAAAATTTTGAACCCAACGAAGTTTGTCTTCATCGGCTAGCTCTTTTAAGTAAGGTGCGACCTTAGGAGAAACCAAAGTTACATTAGCACCCGCTCGCAGCAAACTGTCGACTTTTCGGCAAGCAACCTCGCCCCCACCAACCACTAGAATTGGCTTATTCTCTACATCCAAAAACATTGGGAAATAACGCATGTTCTTCCTTGAGACTACTTCAATAACTATTCAGACATGCTACCAAATTTGGAGCATATTCATAACTATCCAAGCGTAATAAAAATATTTATTGACCAAATTTTCAACTTTCTTAAGGCTAATGCGCCACCAATACGACTTTAATTCAGAATATTTACCTAGCCCACCATCAATATAAAAACCTAAATCTCGTTGCACCAACAGTGTGAACCGTTGCACTATTTACATTCAGTTAACATTTGGTCATTCTAATTGTGTTCGGATTTGTGATTTCATTCAAAATTCTTTTTAAATTATACATTTGTGAAACTACGGATCCTTTCCTAACCTTATAAACAGTTGTTTAAATCGCACACGGTTTCATTTGCAAAATGCAACTCGCTTAATTTGAGCAACAAGGTCATAGACAACGCAACACACAAGAGACACTCAAACGAGTATGAGTATGAGTATCAGGTGTCACCTGGTTAACAAGGAAGGATACAAATGACAAATAAACTAACACTTCTTGCTTCAGTAGTAGCTGCATCAACTGCGATGATGGCAACATCAGCATCAGCGGCAGAAAGCACTCTGGACAAAGTCACATCCCAAGGTTTTCTAACTTGTGGTGTAAGTACAGGTCTTCCAGGGTTCTCTAACCCTAACTCAAAAGGTGAATGGGAAGGAATTGATGTTGAGTATTGTCAAGCTCTTGCAGCGGCTGTACTCGGTGACAAGACTAAAGTTAAGTATGTACCGCTAACAGCAAAAGAGCGTTTTACCGCGCTTCAATCTGGTGAAATAGACGTACTATCTCGTAACACAACATGGACGCTACATCGTGACACTGCTCTAGGTTTGAACTTCGTAGGCGTTAACTACTACGATGGTCAAGGCTTCATGGTTAAGAAAGAACTTGGACTAACAAGTGCTCAAGAACTAGATGGCGCTTCAGTGTGTGTTCAATCAGGTACAACGACTGAACTTAACCTAGCCGATTACTTCCGTAACAGTGGCATGTCTTACAAGCCAGTGGTATTTGATACGGCAGCACAAACATCAAAAGGTTTCGACGCGGGTCGTTGTGATGTTCTTACAACTGACCAATCTGGTCTATATGCACTTCGCCTAAATCTAGCTGATCCTAAATCTGCACAGGTACTTCCTGAAATCATATCTAAAGAGCCACTAGGCCCTGTTGTTCGTCAAGATGATGACAAGTGGTTCAACGTTGCTAAATGGACCCTTTCTGCAATGATTAACGCAGAAGAGTACGGCATCTCTTCTAAGAATGCTGACGAAATGCTTAAGTCAAAAGATCCAAACATCAAGCGTATTCTTGGTGTTGACGGTCCTAAAGGTAAAGGCCTTGGCATTCGTGACGATTGGGGTTACCAAGTCATTAAACAAGTTGGTAACTACGGTGAGAGCTTCGAACGTACTGTGGGTACAGGTTCACCACTACAGATCTCTCGTGGCGTAAACGCACTATGGAATGCGGGCGGCTTTATGTACGCTCCACCAATCCGTTAATAAATTTACAAGCATCAATTAGGGCGGACTTTTCCGCCCTATTTATTAAATGGATTTGAGGTTATAGCAGTATGAAACCTAATGAAACTATTTCTCCAACTCAAGAAAAACCACAGCCCAAAAGTGCCAACCTTTTTTACAACCCCACTTTTCGCTCAATTGTTTTCCAAATTCTCGCCGTCGCGGCGCTTTGTGCTTTCTTTTACACGATTGTAAATAATGCACTCACAAACTTAGACTCCCGTGGTATCGCCACTGGTTTTGATTTTCTCTCCCAAGAAGCTGGTTTTGGTATCGGCTTAACACTGATTGAATACGACGAAACATTCTCATACGGTCGTACATTCTTTATCGGTCTTCTCAATACCGCTTTAGTTTCAGTATTAGGCATCATGTTAGCCACAGTACTGGGCTTTAGTATGGGTATCGCTAGACTATCTTCAAACTGGCTAGTTAGCCGATTTGCAGCTGTCTATATTGAGATATTCCGAAATATTCCTCTTCTTCTACAAATATTTTTTTGGTATTTCGCCGTTCTACAAGCATTGCCTTCCGCTCGTCAGAGTATGAGCCTTGGTGAAGCTATTTTCTTGAATGTACGTGGTTTGTACTTCCCAGCTCCAGTGTTAGAACAAGGCAGTAGCATTGTCATCGCATCATTGATTGTCGGTATCATCGCTACTTTTGTTATCAACATCTGGGCTAATAACAAACAAAAGCTAACCGGCCAACAAACACCAATGTTGCGAATTGCTGCAGCGCTGATTGTGGGCTTACCATTAGTCACTTACTTTGTTATGGGTATGCCTATCTCTGCGGAGTACCCTGTTCTGAAAGGGTTTAACTTCAAAGGTGGTATCAGTATCATTCCTGAATTGGCAGCATTGATGCTCGCTTTAAGTATCTACACAGCGGCATTCATCGCCGAGATTGTGCGTTCAGGTATTAACGCGGTAAACCATGGGCAAACAGAGGCTGCTATGTCTCTAGGGCTCCCGCGAACAAGAACTCTTAAGCTAGTCATTATACCGCAAGCATTAAGAATTATTATCCCACCACTAACCAGTCAGTATTTAAACCTGACCAAAAACTCATCACTTGCGATGGCCATTGGTTATCCCGATCTTGTATCTGTCTTTGCAGGAACAACATTGAACCAAACTGGACAGGCTATCGAAGTAATCGCGATGACAATGGGCGTCTACTTAACCCTAAGCCTATTAACATCTGCTCTAATGAACATATACAACCGCAAAGTAGCGTTGGTGGAGAGATAAGATGAGTACACATCAATTTCAACCTGATCTTCCGCCTCCAGCGAATACTGTTGGACCTGTCGGTTGGTTAAGAAAAAATCTATTTAATGGACCAATTAACAGTGTCGTCACTGTGGTGCTTGCTTACTTTGCTTTCACTTTATTATGGGCAATAGCTGATTGGGCATTCTTGAGCGCTGACTGGATAGGAACAACACGCGATGCCTGTACTAGCGAAGGCGCTTGTTGGGTTTTCATTAGCGTCCGTTGGGACCAATTCATGTACGGCTTCTACCCAGAAGCGGAACTGTGGCGCCCTCGCTTTTTCTACGCAACATTAGCTATTTTTGTTGCTTTGTTAGCTTACGAAAAAACACCTAAGCGTACGTGGATTTGGTTATTTTTTGTAAACATCTACCCGTTTATCATTGCAGGCTTACTATACGGTGGTGTATTTGGTCTAGAGGTTGTTGATACCCATAAATGGGGCGGCCTACTGGTTACACTGATCATCGCACTTGTTGGTATCGTTGTATCACTACCTATCGGTGTCGCACTGGCGCTAGGGCGTCGTTCAGAGATGCCAATCATCCGCAGTATGTGTACCGTTTACATCGAAATCTGGCGTGGTGTTCCGTTAATTACGGTTCTATTCATGGCCTCGGTAATGCTTCCACTCTTTTTATCAGAGGGGATGGAGACCGATAAACTGATACGTGCGCTTGTCGGGGTAGTACTGTTTAGTGCTGCTTATATGGCGGAAGTAATCCGTGGTGGTTTGCAAGCAATACCAAAAGGTCAATACGAAGCCGCTGACGCTCTAGGGTTGAGCTATTGGAAAAAAACGGGGCTTATCATTCTGCCTCAAGCTCTTAAAATCACGATTCCTTCAATTGTGAATACCTTTATTGGTTTGTTCAAAGATACCAGTCTAGTTTTGATTATCGGTATGTTTGATGTACTAGGGATTGGCCAAGCCGCGAATACCGACCCTGAGTGGCTTGGGTATTCAACAGAAAGTTATGTATTTGTCGCGTTAGTGTTCTGGGTGTTTTGTTTTGGCATGTCGAGATACTCGATTTGGCTAGAAAACAGACTTCACACCGGTCACAAACGATAATTAACAAGATCAAGGACGTATTATGACGCAGCAAACAGAAAACAACTCTCAAGGTCTTATGATCGAGTTAAAAGACATGAACAAATGGTACGGCGAATTCCACGTACTTAAAAACATCAATCTAGAGGTTAAGAAAGGCGAAAAAATCGTTATCTGTGGCCCTTCTGGCTCAGGAAAATCAACGATGATCCGTTGTATCAACCGGTTGGAAGAACACCAAAAGGGTCATATCTTCGTTTCAGGTAATGAATTGACGGAAGACCTAAAAAACATTGAAGCCGTGCGCAGAGATGTAGGCATGTGTTTTCAACACTTCAACTTGTTTCCACATCTGACGGTATTGGAGAACTGTACTCTAGCCCCTATTTGGGTAAAAAAGATGCCGAAAGAGGAAGCCGAAGCCATCGCGATGAAATTCCTTGAGCGTGTAAAAATCCCTGAACAAGCGGATAAATTCCCAGGCCAACTGTCTGGTGGACAACAGCAACGTGTGGCAATTGCTCGTTCTTTGTGTATGAACCCTCAGGTTATGCTATTTGATGAACCAACATCGGCACTCGACCCAGAAATGGTTCGTGAAGTATTAGACGTAATGGTCGAATTGGCCGAAGAAGGCATGACGATGTTGTGTGTAACGCACGAGATGGGCTTTGCTAAAGAGGTCGCAGATCGCGTTATCTTTATGGATGCAGGTGAAATCATAGAAGAGAACAACCCTGTCGACTTCTTTGAAAACCCACAATCGGATAGGACGCAGAACTTCTTGAGCCAAATCTTGCACCATTAATGTGTTATGATGCATAAACTACAGAGGCGGCTTAGGTCGCCTCTTTATTTTTCGATGTTCTTTTTATTTTTCGATGTTATCGTTCGTTTTCCAAAGGTTATAAATCATTAGCCAGTAACTATAAAAGTCTGAACATCGAGTATTAGCGACACGTTATACGTCATTAGAAACACTTTGTTACACCTTAAGAAACACTTAACCGACTATTTTGATTATTATTTTAGGTATACAAAAGGAATGAAAGACTTGATTTTTCGAACTTTCAGCCCCATAAATGTACTAATAACTATTGAAGTCACCTTACGAGGAAGATTATGAACAGCCCTATGTTTTCACGCACAGCAACTCAAGAGAATGCTCTGCAAACCAATAAAGTGTTGCGTAACACGTACGCACTACTGTCTATGACACTACTTTGGTCTGCTGTAGTAGCAGGCGTATCTATGGCGATGAACCTTCCTCGCCCTGGTCTTATCATTATGCTAGTTGGTTTCTACGGCCTACTGTTCCTAACAGAAAAGAACCGTGACAACAGCATGGGTCTAGTCTTCACATTCCTATTTACAGGTTTCTTAGGCTACACCATTGGTCCAATCTTAAACATGTACGTTGGCGCAGGCATGGGTGATGTCATCCTTACTGCACTTGGTGGTACAGCATTAGCATTTATGGGTGCATCAGCTTACGCACTGACGACTAAACGTGACCTTTCATTCCTTAACGGTATGCTAATGGCTGGTTTTGTTGTTCTGCTAGTGGGGATGGTTGCAAACATCTTCCTACAAATGCCTCTACTGTCTTTAGCAATGAGCGGTATGTTCATCCTATTCTCGACTGGTGTTATTTTGCTAACAACGCAAAGTATCATCCGCGGTGGTGAGACGAACTACATCTCAGCAACGATTAGCTTGTATGTTTCTATCTACAACATCTTCATCAGCCTATTAAGCATCTTAGGCATTATGAACAGCGACGACTAGTCTACCTGTCGCTGAAAATATAGCCCAAGAGCCTGTCTCTTGGGCTTTTTTGTATCTATCAGTGCAATAATTCTTTAGATAGCTACAATATCTATTGAGAAATGCAAACTTGGTCATGTACCCTATCTGCATAGTTAATTGGATTCTGGATTAAACATGTTTGAATATAATGGCAAGCAAATCGAAACCGACGCTCAAGGCTACCTATTGGATTACACACAATGGGAAGAAGGTATGATTGAGATTCTTGCTCAAGACGAGGCGATTGAACTGACTGATGCGCACTTAGAAGTGGTACATTTTGTAAGAAGCTTTTACGAAGAATTCAAAACCTCTCCGGCTGTTCGTATGCTCGTTAAAGCGATGGAAAAAGCGCACGGCCCAGAGAAAGGTAACAGCAAGTACCTATTCAAATTGTTCAAGAAAGGCCCCGCTAAACAAGCAACCAAGCTCGCGGGTTTACCTAAACCAGCAAAATGCTTGTAAAGCTTAAACAGCTTTAGGTTGCTCTCAAGGTAAAAAGGTAAATACTGTAGTGCGCTAGCTACAGTATTTTAAATTCCCCTATACGCACATCCTGCCGCTCACTTTCTTTAACTCGATGCATCACTACTTGGTCTACCGTCGCACTCGAAGGGCCAATATTAAGCCAAGCGTGGAACTTCTCTATTTCCTTACCCTTTCCGACAGCTAACACTTCAACTCGGCCATCATTTAGGTTCTTTGCATAGCCTGAAATGCCCAGAGCTTGTGCCTGCCTACTGGTGTGATAGCGAAAGCCAACACACTGAACCACGCCTGATACGACAAAAATATATTGTGAACTTTCCATAACGTTGCCTCATAAATTGTATGAATGATATAGTTGCGACTCTATTCATTCACCGCTTATTGGTGGACTTACTTCGAGTATAACGATTATGAAAGAAATCCCATTTCGTTGGATTGACAAATATCTCATTCACCTAAAAATCCAAGAAAAGTTCTATCTACTCTTCTTATTACCTCTTCTCGCCCTGGTTATATTAACTCTTGTTTTAGATAGCGCCGCAGACTCTTTACTTGCTCATCTTTATCAAGAAGAAATGCTCTTGATGAAAGGACTTATCGAAGCGGGTCAACTCACGAAAGATCAAGTTGCTCAACTTGTCAGTAGTTCTGAAACCATCTCTTTAGGTTACGGTGCTGGTTCTGTTTCAGTAATGAATGGTGCGTTCAGCCTAGTTGCCAGCCATGACCAAAACCTTTGGTCTGCTCTATCGACGACTCAGGTTTCAATTATCGCTGTAACCCTAACGCTGATCGCGCTAGGTGTTTACTACATCATGACTTTCATCGGTGGCGCAATGTTCTCTATGAACAAAGCGTTAAGCACGCTAGCGAGTGGTGACCTCACCTGTCGTATGAACTACTTCCTCGTTCGTGATGAGTTCAGTGAAATAGCAATTACTATTGATAAAGTTGCAGAACGTGAACAAAACATGGTTCTATCAATCCAAGAGTCTGTCGCACTCATGCAACAGATCAGTTCTGACTTAAACCAGTCGACACAACAGAGCTCAGACATATCGGGTAACCAACAAGAACATCTGAATAGTTTAGCAAGTGCAACGGAACAAATGGCAGCTACGATTCGTGAAGTCGCAACACTTGCTCATGAGTCTAGCTCTCAGACTATGGACGCTCGCGGTGTTGCACAGAGTGGCCAAGTAAAAGTTTCGAATACATTAAAATCTATCTCAAGCCTATCTCAAGAAATTCAATCAGCTTCGCAAGCGGTAGAAGAGCTTGATGCTAATGCAGCGCAAATTGATGAAGTGGTCGCAACCATCAATGGCATCTCCGAACAAACTAACCTATTAGCCCTGAATGCTGCCATTGAGGCTGCACGTGCTGGCGAGCAAGGTCGTGGATTCGCTGTTGTTGCCGATGAAGTCCGTGCCCTTGCCGGAAGAACACAGCAAGCGCAACGGTTGAAATCCAAAGTATGATTGAATCATTACAACGTAACAGCCAATCACTGACAAAATTGATGGAAGTGACTGTTAGCAATGCTAACGAAGGTCAAACACTGATGTCGGAAGTAAACGTTGAGATTGGATCGTTAGCTGAAAAGAACCAATCTATTTCTGATAGCAGCACTCAAATTGCTACTGCTGCTGAAGAGCAAGGTGTTGTTGCTGACAACATTGCACAAAGTGTTGAAGAGATTCGTCATCAATCAGACAGTATCTGTGAAATGATCAGTAAGAGTAATGTAAATGTTGACCAACTTCGTAAGCAAAGCGATACGATGGAAGGTTTGCTGACAGGTCTCAAAGCTTAATACTGATATCTAACCACTATGTGTTAATTAATCATTACTAGGGCTGCTTCTGCAGCCCTTTCTTATTTGCTTTTCCCTTGTACTTCCCCGACAATACCCCTCCTTCAAATTCAACAAACAGAGTAAATTATGACTCCTTCAATTCATCTAGCTAAAGGCCGAGATAAATCACTACGCCGTAAACACCCTTGGGTATTTTCACGCGGTATCGATAAGGTCGAAGGCGAACCACAACAAGGTGAAACTGTAGACGTATATGCTCAGAATGGTCAATGGCTAGCAAAAGCGGCTTACTCACCAGAATCTCAAATTCGAGCTCGTGTTTGGACATTTGAAAAAGAAGAAATTAACAAAGCGTTCTTCGTAAAACGAATTCAAGACGCGCAATCACTGCGTGAAGACATCATTGAGCGTGATGGTTTAACTGGCTACCGCCTTACCGCTGCAGAGTCTGATGGACTGCCAGGTATCACTATCGACAAATATCAAGACTACCTAGTTTGCCAACTACTAAGTGCGGGCGCTGAATTCAATAAGAGCGTATTGGTTGAAGCTTTAATTGAATGCTTCCCAGACTGTAATATTTACGAGCGTTCAGACGTAGCAGTTCGTAAAAAAGAAGGCCTAGAACAAGTTGTTGGTGTACTTCACGGTGAAGAGCCACCAAAATCTATCGTCATTGAAGAAAACGGCGTCAAAATCAGCGTAAACATCATGGAAGGCCACAAAACTGGCTTCTACATGGACCAACGTGATAGCCGTAAAGAATCAATGAAGTATGTTAAACGCAAAGATGTGCTTAACTGTTTCTCATACACTGGCGGATTTGGTCTTTACGCACTGAAAGGCAACGCAAAACGTGTAATCAACGCAGACGTATCTCAACTTGCTCTTGATACAGCTAAGTTCAACGCTGAACTCAATGAGTTTGATATCTCAAAAAAACGCGCTGTATTCCTAAACGCAGACGTATTTAAACTACTTCGTGAATACCGAGATCAAGGCACTAAGTTTGACGTCGTGATCATGGACCCACCAAAGTTCGTTTCAAGCAAAAATAACCTAACATCAGGAGCTAACGGCTACAAAGATGTAAACATGCTTGCAATGCAAATCTTAAACCCTGGTGGCACTCTACTCACCTACTCTTGCTCTGGCTTGATGGGCACTGATTTATTCCAAAAAATCATCGCTGACGCTGCTCTAGATGCAGGAAGAACCGTTAAATTTGTCGAGCGCTTCGAGCAAGCCGCTGACCACCTAACAGATACAGCGTACCCAGAAGGCTTCTACCTAAAAGGTTTTGCCTGTAAAGTGTTGTAACTGTAGGGTGTTGCAACCTCAACGTAAGGTTTCTTAAGCGCGATTACTTTACTAAATTAAGATATAAAAAAAGGGCCTTTCGGCCCTTTTTGTTTAGTTGCTTGTTGTATCGTATATCTTCAGTAAATCACTTAGGATTGCACTCTCAGATAGCCCCGCGTACTGGCCAGCAGCACCTTCAAGAACAATTTGTTGACTATTCTCACCAACCGAAGTCCCTGCTTGAGAGATTGTAACAGTTAAATCACCGTTACCTTCAACAACACCAATTTGATTACTCTTAAGTAAACTGTCTATAGTATCATTCGCATCTGTGTGCAGTAGTTCTGATAAATCTATCTTATCCTGTCCCTTTGTAAAGTCAGTAATAACATCTCTTTCACCATCTCTAATGTCATTCCGAGAACTAGTCGTGTCTTGATCCACAAACTTAAAGATATCGTCATCACTGCCGCCAGTTAATATATCGTTACCAAGACCACCGATAAGAATATCTTCACCAGCACCACCTTTAACTGTATCGTTGCCCGTTCCACCTCGGAGGCCATCATTACCTTGTCCGCCATCTAGGTAATCATTACCAGCACTACCGAAAATGACATCTATACCTTTTTCACCGTATACATAATCATCGCCAGCACCACTATGAGCAATATCTAAATACGCGTTACTTTGACTCGGCATAGAGTTATTAAAGGCTGCACCTTCACCATTACTGTTTGATGCTAACAAGCTACTGTCTGAACCGTTAGTAAATGATTCTAATGTCGCTTGAGCGTTAGCCTGCTTAGATGCACTATCACCCGCTGTATCATCTAACTTTGAATGACTGTCACCAAGCCAAATGATATCGTCGCCTTTTCCAAGGTGTACATGATCTCCTCCAGCACCAACATTTACTTTAAATCCATTAGCCACTTCTGATTTCGTGAAATACTCTGTTGTTGAATCCGTTCCAACAGAGCTCCATTGAAGCTTAGCATCACCATTTTGATGATGGTATAGCTTAAGAGTATCGACCGCATCACCTGGCGCACTAATATCTAAACCGGATTTACTAGCAGGAACATTAAACACCAACTTATTACTACTAGTATCACCATCACCGTCTTTCAGTGTGTAATCAAAATCAAGTGTTGAAGGCCTATCTTGAGGTTTACCACTAAACTCATACGCTCCGGTGTCAAGGTCAATTACAAATACGAACTTACCATCGACGGTTATGGTTAATTTGTTGGTTGCTTCATCCTTAGAATAGCTAATATTCGAAGGCAAAGTTCCCGATGTTGAGATAGTCGAACCATTAAAGTTAAATGAGCCAGTTCCAAATTTTATCTGACTTACGTAACCACCATCTGCCCCAAAACCAGAACCAGAACCAGAACCGCTACCTGAGATTGAACCTGTTACGTTTTGTACGATTGAGTTAATAAGTGCATCACTCAGCTGAGATTCATCATCAATCAACTCCGCGTTTTTATCTTTGGGACCTGTTCCATCATATGCAACTTTGTTGATCTGAGTTCTGTTACCTTTTAGATCAATTCCAACTGCGTGCGCGGTAATATTGTTAGTAGTTAAATGCTGCTTCCATGAAGCCTCTTCATATCTATCTATTTTATCATTTTCATGTGTTGCACCATCGCTGATGAAATAACTGACGTTATTTGCGTTAGGTATACGTAAACTGGAGTCCGTATTCCAATAATTCTTACCACCTTGTATCGCGTCATCATAAGCGGTACCACCACCGGCCTGTAGTGCGTTGATATAACCCTTCACTTCGTCGACAGTCATCCATGCTTTGTTATTATGCTCAACTAGAGAAACGTTATAGTTGAATGTTATAAGCTGAACACGAACATTATCTGATGCTCCCGCATATTGATTAAGCATTTGCAGTACGGATGCTTTAAGAACATCGAAACGATCTCCTTTCATTGATCCAGAAACATCCAAAATAAGCTGAACATTAGTGCCTACAGTATGAATAGTCGTATCAATTTCTTCATATTTAGCATCTGGCTGGTCGTCTTCAATTGAAACCGTAATCTGACCTCCAGAGCTAGACAACCCGGAAGTATCCTTAGCAATCACGGGAATATGAATCGATAAGTTATCTTCTCCACTGGTATTAGGGTGATCAACAGGAGCTTTAAGTTGTACCTCATAATGTCCACTACTATTTAAAGTCGCTTCAATAACAGGTTTACCGTTAGCTTCGCCAAGAAGTGTGTGACCATTATTTGATACACTCCAAGTAATTGTATGCCCTTCAGATGTCAGAGGTTGGCCAGTTGATGTTGTTACTGTAATTGAACTTGATTCACTAAATACAGTGTCAGACCAGTTACCATTGGCATCGGTAATAGACAAATCCCCCTGAACAGAGTGTCCATCAGTAGAATCACTCGGCAAACCTATCGTATCCGTAATACCCCCACTAAGAGCTTCTTCAGACACACTGACTGACTGATTCCTGATGACAGGTGCAACTTCATTGTCGAGTATCGAGCCAGTACCTGTGTCGCCACCAATAGTAATGGTGTAATTTTCAGTATTTTCTACAAGAACGTCATCTAATGTCGGAACAATAACTTTAAAGTAAGATACGCCTTTAGGCACAATAATAGATTGCTTATCTGCACTCAGTTTAACGCCATCCGTAAACGAAATGTCTGCTTTTCTAACATCACTACTATTCGGGAAGTTAAATGAATATTTAACTTCTATATCAGAAGAACCTGTAAGTGCAACACTGTACTCCAACACTCCACCTTCTTTAACAGCAAGAGCATCGGACACACTTATTGCGGGTTTATCAGAAGCATCTTCATTTATAGAGCCCGTAGCTGATACACCGTGCTGACCGCTATTGATGATTACATCTTTACTAGCATCAGTTGAAGATTGGAAAGGTATCTCACTCAACTTAATTCCAAAGTCTTCTGATGTTTCGAAACGGTTATCATTTACTGTATCTACATTAACTTTGAAATCCGTAACTTTCGCAGGAAGTGTGAATGTTCCATTCACTTCATTTACCGAAATAGTCTTAATCACTCCGCCAGAAACATAAGTGACTGTAACCCCAGCAAACGGCTTACTACTGTCTGCGGCTAAATCCTCAAGGTTTGCTTTGCCAACGCCATTAGAAAATTCAAACTCGACTTTCATCTCAATCGACGCTTCAGACACCTTCGATAGTTGCCCATCAAATACGGCCGTGTTTCCTTCATCAACAGCATTAGCATTCGTCAATGTAAGCGTAGGGTTATCTGAATGATCTAACTTGATTGTACCTTGACCTTTCAGATCAGAATTCGCTTCATCAATACTTGACGTTCCACCTACCTGAGATTTTGTATCTACAATGTGAAGTCCAAAACGTTCAGTCCATTCAAACTTATCGTCTTGTACGGTTTGAACCGTTACACGAAGTTCAGTTCTTCCTGCCGGAATTTCTACATAACCGTTAACAACATTTGCAACTTGGAAATCGCCGTTAGCATCTTTGTATTCGTAAGTTAGGCTATTGGTATCGATGTCATCAAATTCAGTATCGTAACCGTTTGTTGTCGCTTCAAATTTAACATACTGTTTTTCAGAAGAGGCTTCATTTAATGTCACTTTAAAGGATGCTCTATCTCCTTCATTCACAGGCACAGCATCGTGGACTTTGATAGTTACGTCGTGATCAATGATGGTCGCGGTGTTGCTTTCGCCGCCCACGGTTAACGTGAACGTCTCGTTCGCTTCGTCAATCGTGTCTTGAGTCGTCGCCACAGTCGCCGTAAATGTCGTCACGCCCGCGGGAACGGTGATTTGCTTGGTCGCAGGATCGTACGTTACGCCAT
>NZ_JBGOOO010000012.1:14168-65157 GCF_041439695.1 Vibrio sp. FF266 | reverse complement strand
CCGCGCCTTCGCCTTCGTCCACTTGCGTGCCTTGCGCGTCGACCGCTGGTTTCACACCTCTGATGGTTGGCGTGTCAGAGTCATCTTTGATGATCAGCTCACCGGTACCAGTGCCTGTCACGCCCGTCGCACCAGTCACTTTCAGGCTCAGTTTCTCATCGCCTTCGTACGTCGTGTCGTCTTTGGTCGCGACTTCAACGACTAACTTAGTTTCACCCGCTTTAACGGTGTAAGAGCCGTCTACGTTAGGTGTCACTACGTTACCTGCGGCATCTTTCACAACGACGCTGGTGATGTCATCCGCTGTTGCTGTTCCGTAAAGGGTTTCTAGCGTTACGCTTACATCGACGGATGCCGCTTTGCTTAAGCTCACACCAAAGCTCGCGGTTGAGCCTTCGTTAATAACTTTGCTGCCTTCGATACTTACCGATGGGCGGTCATCTGGATTTGGATTTGTTGGATCAACAGGACCTTTACCATCATCTTTGATGATCAGTTCACCGGTTCCCGTACCAGTTACGCCGGTTGCGCCCGTCACTTTCAGGCTCAGTTTCTCGTCACCTTCGTATGTACCGTCGTCTTTGGTCGCGACTTCGACAACTAACTTAGTTTCCCCTGCTTTGACGGTGTAAGAGCCGTCAGCGTTAGCTGTCACTACGTTACCTGCGGCATCTTTCACAACGATGCTGGTGATGTCGTCCGCTGTTGCTGTGCCGTAGAGGGTCTCTAACGTTACGCTCACATCGACTGATGCCGCTTTGCTTAAGCTCACATCGAAACTCGCGGTTGAGCCTTCGTTAATAACTTTGCTGTCTTCGATGCTCACCGCTGGGCGATCGTCTGGATTCACTGGAGGAGTCGGATCGGTTGGGTCTACAGGACCTGTGCCATCATCTTTGATGGTCAGTTCACCTGTTCCCGTGCCAGTTACGCCGGTTGCGCCCGTCACTTTAAGGCTCAGTTTCTCATCGCCTTCGTACGTGCCGTCGTCTTTGGTCTCGACTTCAACGATTAACTTAGTTTCACCCGCTTTGACTGTGTAAGAGCCGTCAGCGTTTGGTGTCACTACGTTACCTGCGGCATCTTTCACAACGACGCTGGTGATGTCGTCCGCGTTCGCCGTGCCGTAAAGGGTTTCTAGCGTAACGCTCACGTCAACTGACGCAGCTTTACTTAAGCTTACATCGAAACTCGCGGTTGAGCCTTCGTTGATGCTCTTGCTGTCTTCGATGCTCACCGATGGGCGGTCATCTGGATTCACTGGCGGAGTAGGATCGGTTGGGTCAACCGGGACTGTGCCGTCATCTTTGATGGTTAGCTCACCCGTACCCGTACCCGTGACGCCGGTTGCACCCGTCACTTTCAGGCTCAGTTTCTCATCACCTTCGTATGTGCCGTCGTCTTTGGTCTCGACTTCAACGATTAACTTAGTTTCACCCGCTTTGACTGTGTAAGAGCCGTCTACGTTAGGTGTCACTACGTTACCTGCGGCATCTTTCACAACAACGCTGGTGATGTCGTCCGCTGTTGCTGTGCCGTATAGGGTTTCTAGTGTTACGCTGACGTCGACTGACGCAGCTTTACTTAAGCTCACATCGAAACTTGCTGTCGAGCCTTCGTTAATCACTTTGCTGTCTTCGATACTCACCGTTGGGCGATCATCTGGATTAACTGGCGAAGTAGGATCGGTTGGGTCTACCGGGCCGGTGCCATCATCTTTGATAGTCAACTCACCTGTACCCGTGCCTGTTACGCCGGTTGCGCCCGTCACTTTCAGGCCCAGTTTCTCATCACCTTCGTATGTGCCGTCGTCTCTGGTCTCGACTTCAACGGTTAACTTAGATTCACCCGCTTTGACTGTGTAAGAGCCGTCAACGTTTGGGGTCACTACGTTACCCGCGGCATCTTTCACAACAATACTTGTGATGTCGTCCGCTGTTGCAGTTCCGTATAACGTCTCTAGCGTAACGCTCACATCGCCTGAAGCAGCTTTACTTAGACTTACTTCGAAAATTGCTGTTGAGCCTTCATTAATAATTTGGCTGTCTTCAATACTTACGGTTGGCTCAACTTCTATTGAACGGAACAGATCAAGCAAACTTAAGCTTTGAGTACGAGACAAACCCAAGCCTTCGAAACCTGTTGTTACAAATTCGGTAACTGGGATGGTTTCGTCACCATCACGCTCAATTGTCCCGCTACTCACTAAGCTCGATCCACGTACACCTGCTGCAGTTGCGAACTCTTCGCCTAACTCTGTAGGATCTTGCCCTTCTTCTAAAGCGGCAAAAATATTTTCAATATCTTGGTCAAGATCGACTTCATCGCCATCTTTTCCTTGTGGCGTAAAGCGCTTAACTGAAACCTGAGATTCAGAATTTGCATTTTGGGATTCTAAAACGACATCCCCAGCTTGTAATGGCTGGCCGTCTTCTAGGACCTTGATTGTGCCATCTATCGAAATAACAATGCGTTGACCTAATGCTAATGCACCGCTCGCATTCAATACTGTCATGTCCATATAAATCCCTAAGCTCATTTTCTGTTTGCGACGTCAAAATAGTGACATCAATTTTATAATCTAGTGACAATATAACATCTAATGTCATATAATTCCTAGCTATGAATTGCATGTTTAATAACTTACAATGTAAACGAATGATAACGGTCACTGAGTGATAATTAAGATGACGAAAACTTCCATATAAGTTATTGTCTTAGGGAAAGATAACCCAAACACTCAAATCAAATTTAAGTACTCAAAATCGACTTAAATTGTACGGCGATCGGTTAACAACTTTACAACCATTTACGAATGCTCATCGGGCATTCGTTATTTTTTTGGCGGTTCATCTAAATTTGATATATTCAAGCTTAAAAGCGACAAACTTAGGTGATACTCCATTTTTGGGAGATTGAAATTGAACTGGATTAAAACGACTACATTAGGGTTGGCTATTGCACTCAGTTTACCGGCTAGCGCGCAAACCTTAGAGCAAGCCGTCGCGTTTACTTTAGAAAGTAACCCTGAAATCAAAGCGGCATATAACCAGTACGTTAGTCAACGTTACCTTAACGATGCTTCTGGTGGAGCTTACCGCCCGAGTATAGATTTAGACGGTGGCATTGGTTACGAATATACGGATTTGGCGACGAATTCGAGCTCAACAGATCTAACACGTAAAGAAGCAGCAATTACGTTGACACAACTCATTTGGGATGGCGCGAATACTTCTAACGACATTGATCGTACCGCTGCTGATGCAGAGTCTGTCCGTTATCAATTGCTATCTAGCGCTCAAGACATTGCACTGCAAGTAACCAAAGTCTATCTTGATTCCGTTAAAGCTTACGAAGTGCTTACACTTTCTGAAAACAATCTGGCGACGCACAAAAATATCTATATAGATATCAAGAAACGAGTTGATTCAGGCATTGGATCTACGGCAGACATGTCTCAGGTAGAAGCTCGTATTGCAAAAGCTCATGGTAATTTGCTGGCAGCTCAAAATAATTTATTTGATGCCCATACTCAATTCAAACGCCTTGTTGGCCAAGCCCCACTAGGCTTGGTATATCCACGTGCTGACGCAGGCTCTATTCCTTATACGATCGACGGTGCTTTGGCAAAAGCCTTTAACCAACACCCGGTTATCAAAATTGCACAAGCTGACGTAGATTCAGCGAAGTTCCAATACAAGCAGTCGAAGAGTACCAACTACCCAACTGTTTCTTTTGAAGCCGCTCAAAGGTGGCGCGATGATGCAGGTGGTACGAAAGGCAACAGCGATGAATTTTCTGCGATGCTCCGCTTAAAGTACAATCTCTATAACGGTGGGGCCGATCAAGACCGTGCCGAAAGTGCCGCTTATCAACTCAACAAAGCAAAAGACCTTCGTGAGAGTACTTACCGCAATGTAGAAGAAAGCTTACGCCTTTCATGGAGCGCTCTTGACTTAACCGTTCAGCAGAAAGATTTCTTGTCGGATCACGTAGACTCGGCTTCTGACACCGTTATCTCTTATGAAAAACAATACCGAATTGGTAAGCGTACCCTTCTCGATCTACTTAACACTGAAAATGAACTCTTCGAAGCACGTAAGGGATTTTTAGACGCTAAGTACGATGTACAATACGCAAAGTATAGAGTCATGAATGCGACAGGTAATCTATTAACAGGGTTACGTGTAGAGACTCCACAAGAATGGAATGAAAAGGTAGAATATTAATGAAGCTTCTCAAAACTATACTCCCACTATGCTTCGTGGTTGCTTCTGCCAACATCATGGCTGAAACAAATGATGAATTCACTTATCGTGCTCTTCCTAGCACCACACAAAGTTATGATCTCGAAGATGATGATAATGATGGTGTTATCAACGCTCGCGATTTATGTATAGACACACAAATTGGCGCTGAAATAGATAATGATGGCTGTGGCTCGTATTTCGAGTCTAGTGAACAAAAAGAACTTCATATTTTGTTTGCTAATGACTCTGCAGAAATCAAACCTGTATTCCTGGGCCAAATCCGTCAAATGGCTGCGTTTCTAAAGCGTTACGAAAACACAAGTATTCAATTGCAAGGTTATGCTAGTAAAGTAGGTAATGCTGAACACAACCTGAAACTGTCAGAAAAGCGAGCGGACAATGTAAGGCGTGCACTTATCAGCAATGGAATTCCACCGTCTAGAGCCTATACCGTAGGTTACGGTGATGTCGGCTTCCGTGACAATGACACCGAAACTAATCATGCACTGAACAGAAAAGTTGTAGCCTCTGTGGTTGGATTTAAAGGTAATATCAAGGAAGAGTGGCATATATTTACTAAAATTGGCAAGTAGATTCAGCCTCACTCCAATCATACTGAAACGTTACGTAAACGTTTCAGTATCCTTATAATTCCTTGATCGCCATATACCTACCCCTTGTATAATGTTAATCTTGGCTTGTTATCAACATAGAGAAATTATTCATGAGCAAACTAACCGCTGATACTCAAGCAAATCTTGAACTTTTCGTTTCTGAAACACAAGAAACTAAACTGGTATGGGGCCTTCGCAATGAAGAAGGTTGGCTAGCATGTGACTCAAGTGAATTCGAAAGCAGCGAAGTGATGCCTTTTTGGTCTTCAAAAGAAGATGCTCAGACTCACAACGTTGAAGAGTGGGCTGACTTCGAAGTATTAGAAATTCCACTAGATATCTTTGTAGAAGATTGGTTACTGACTCTAGCTGAAGACGGCGTTCTTGTTGGTATTAACTGGAATGCAACATTAGAAGGCAAAGAACTTGAGCCTTCTGACCTAGCGAAATTATACATCTAATTTCCGATATCGGTCGTGCGAACAGTACGACCGATACACGTCTGATAAATATCAACAAATTAGAGACTTACCTCGCATAACCTCCTACCCATACCATTCAAAAATTGAAGCAACATCAAACTAATAATAGAATATCGTTCTTTATCTGATAGATAGTTTCTTGTGACTCACTCTGTTTTTATTGCCCTTCTACTGTTCATTAGCTTTTATTCTCATGGCCAAGTATCAACACAAGATCGTCACCAAGACTCTCCTTTCAACTCATCCAATTTAAATTCAAACACAACTCCAAATGCTGATTGGAATGCACTCTATCTCTCGACTCTAACTCATTCCCCATCGCGTGCGTTAAACATGCTGCAAACCCGTTACATTGGCTCAACCGTCTATGGGGATAAGCTTTACCTTTCATCTCTGTTATATCAATACATGAGCCACCGAGATCAACCGTTCTATGGAATCGCTTCAAACGACAGTGAGTACCAAGCGATTGAACAAACGTTTATTTATGCTTTAATGAAAGATGGCCAAGGCCAATATGAGGAAGCGCAACAAAGCTTTCTGACACTATTGGCGAAGATGCAATCACGCAGTGATTTGACTGGAAGAGCCCTGCTAAAATACCAGCTATGCCGATCGCTTAACGAGCAAGCTAAATATCATCAAGCGAACTATTACTGTTCTGCGCTTCAATCAGATTTACATAACATCGCTGACCCTGTGTTACCAAAGTTTGGTACTTATCGAGTCATCGCCAACAATCACCATTTCCGCAGTGACTATCAAGCCGCGCTAGATACCTACCTATCACTGATAAACGTGTTCCCACAAGGACATGACATTTCGGGGATCTATAATGATGTGGGTAACTTGCTTAAAGAATTAAAGCAATATGAAAAATCGGCAGAGTACCTCAAAGAAGCACTCACATTAAGAGAAAGTGCTTCTGATTTGATGAAAGCACAAGTGCATCATAGCCTTGCAGATCTCTACCTTAACCAAGAGCAAAGTGACTTAGCAATTAACCACTTTCAAACAGCAAGAACACTGCTGAGCTCATCTTCACATAGCTACGGTATCGCACTAACAAGTCTTGGCTTAGGAAAAGCTTACACTCAAATTAGGGACTATGATTTGGCAAGAGGTTACTTAGTCAACTCTCTGTCAGCTTCGAATGAATTGAGTAACGACGTCATTCGTATTAACGCTTACTTGGCGATAAGCGATATGTTCGAAGAGCAAAAGCTGACAAACGAGGCGCTCAATTATGCTCAGCAAGCTCTAGAAGTATCCGAGCAAGTCACAAGACACAAGTACATCGCTCAGTCACTCTTGCAGCTTTCCGACCTTCATCAAACGCTCAGCGATTACCAACAAGCTTTCTATTTCTACCAGCGATACTCATCTATACAAATTGAAACACGCGATATCGATAACAGGTTGGCTTTTGAAGCACTAGACCTGACCCACGCTAAATATGAGCAAGAATTGGAAAATTCTTTCCTGATAAATCAGACAAAGCTCGACCGCGTTCAAATTGAAAAAATGGAACATCAAAGATGGTTGTACAACATCATTGTTATTCTGTTGCTGTGCGCCGCAAGCTTTACGGTATTAGCAAACAAAACGATTCGCGCAAAAGCTTCCATTGATGCGATGACAAAAGCGTATGGCCGGACCGAAATAATACGAAGAATCAAACGAGTCAGACGCTGTAAAGGAACGGACAAGCAACATGTCCTCGTTCTGCTCGATCTGGATAAATTCAAGACGATCAATGATGAGCATGGACACCCTACCGGTGATAGAGCGCTCGTCCATATTAGTCAACAAATAAGAAAGCACTTAATGAGTGATGAATTGTTTGGCCGCTTAGGCGGTGAAGAGTTTCTTATCATGCTGACCGACACTAAACCTTCTGAAGTACGAGAGCGTGTTGAAGAATTACACTACGCAATATCAAGCACTGTCTTCTTATCAGAAAGCAAAAAGCCACTTAATGTAACCGCGAGTTTTGCTTATCTAGCAACCTCAAACGCATTAAGTGACTTTGATGACTTGTACTCTGTGCTTGACCAAGCACTGTATCAAGCAAAGAGCAACGGCCGAAACTGCATCATTGATGCTTACAACGAACCAATTGATTGACCTGAGGTTATTTATTCTCAGTCTGTTTGCGAACCAACTCAGCCATAATACCTTCACGATCACCTAGGTAATCGTTAAGGCCAACTTTACGCAGTTCACACGCTGGGCAATCGCCACAACCATCACCGATGATGCCATTGTAACAAGTCAGTGTTTTATTGCGAACAAGCTCAAGTGCTGAGTACTGGTCTGCCAACGCCCATGTTTCAGCTTTGTTGAGCCACATTAACGGTGTTTTAATATCAAGTGGCTTGTCCATACCTTGTACAAGCGCAGAGTTCATCGCTTTCACAAAGTCATTACGACAATCAGGGTAGCCTGAGAAATCAGTTTCACACACGCCCGTGATTACGGTATTTGCACCGATTTGGTAAGCGTAAATACCCGCCAAAGTTAAGAACAGAATATTACGACCAGGAACAAAAGAGTTTGGTAGTCCATTCTCTTGTAGCTCATGAGACACAGGGATATCGTCGCGAGTCAGAGAGCTGATAGCCAGTTCATTCAACAGAGTCACATCCATCACTTTGTGTGCTTTCACACCAAGATCTTTTGACAACGACTCAGCCACTTCAATCTCGAGTCTATGGCGCTGACCATAATCAAACGTAATCGCATGAACTTCATCATACTCTTTTAAAGCTTGAACAAGACACGTTGTTGAGTCTTGACCACCACTGAATACTACCACTGCTTTTTTCATCTTAAATCCTTACGAGAATCTTCTACTAGCGACTTATCTAGGCCAGTAAACAAATGCAACCTATGCGATGCTCAAATATTTGTGAGTTTGTATTGATAAGCGCCAATTACGCTCAATGCAGGTATCAATACAAAGCTGAGTAGCGCGGTCTTTTTGGCTGATTGGTTGCAGAGCGATAACAGTGTCGCTAGCAACCGCAGCTCGCTCCAATAAACCGTCAAGTTGTTCGATGTCTTTGCTTGTGCCTACTGGATGCTTAATTTCATTCGCACGAACGAGTGCGCTATCAAGGATATCCAATTTGGCTTTCATTGCGATTTTTGGTGACACCGTAACCCAAGTATCCAGTGTGGCTTTTACTTCTGATGTTCCGCTGGTCTCAATCTGACAGCGACAACCGTGCTGCTCAAATGCTTCAGTAAGAGGGACAAGATCATAGATGCACGGCTCACCACCAGTAATCACAATGTGCTTCGCGGTGTAACCTTGCTTGATATATTCATTCACGATTCCTTGCGCATCAATTGCAGACCAAGTCGGTGAATCCTCTGTCTTAACCATAATATCACCAAGGCTCGTTTCATCTTCCGGCAACGCTTCCCAAGTCTGTTTGGTATCACACCAAGAACAGCCTACAGGGCAAATTTGCAGTCGAACAAAAACAGCAGGAACGCCGGTAAATACGCCCTCGCCCTGGATGGTTTCAAACATTTCATTAATCTTGTACAACTTACCCTCAGCTCAATCATTTGATGAAATTAATCAACCGCAGACCTTAAAGCACTTGCCCCTTTTGGTCAAACAAATGAGTACTGATAAATGAGTTGATCAAAGCCCTAGCCTGAACTTTCAAGTTCCCTTATCCTTTCGCCCATTAGATTTCGTTAGCTTTTAATTTTTTCGTAAGGAACAACATGTACAAACTGATTGCTCTTGATATGGATGGCACACTACTTAACAGTGAAAAAGTGATTTCTCAAGAGAACAAAGACGCGATAGCTAAAGCTCGCGCTGCAGGTGTGAAAGTGGTTCTGGCTTCTGGTCGTCCTTTAGAAGGCATGCAGAGTAAGTTAGACGAGCTTTCAATCAACGGCGAAGATGACTTTGTACTCTTCTACAACGGCTCTGTGGTTCAGAATGTATCGACAAAAGAGATCATTCACAGCGAGATTAGCAATGGTAAAGCCGCGAAACAGATTGCTGCATTAGCACAAGAGCTAGGTGGTTATGTGCATGCCTTCAGCAAGGTTCATGGCTTAATAACACCTGAAAACAATGATTGTCGCGGAACCAAGCAAGCTGACCGAAATCATCAGCAAGTTGCCACAAGAACTTAAGACTCAGTTTACTATCGTGCAAAGTGCACCATTCTTCTTAGAGTTCTTAAACCCAAATTCAAACAAGGGTGTCGGTATTGAAGCAATCGCTAAACATTTGGGGATTACAGCGAAAGAAGTGATCTGCATGGGCGATGCTGAAAACGATCACCATATGCTTGAATACGCGGGCATGGGTATTGCGATGGAAAACGCAATGGAAGAAACCAAGAAACTGGCGGATCACATCACAGCGGCCAACGACGACCACGGAGTCGCCGTCGCGATTGAAAAGTTTATCTTCAACTCGTAAACGGTCAATAGGCTCGAGTGAGAATTACTTTTTGCTTGTTTCACAAATGACAAAGGCTGTGCACTGCACAGCCTTTTTTGATTTTATGTTCGTCGGTTCGCCTACTCTCTTTTCCATGGCAGACGAAACGCCACGACACCAAATAGAATCAAGATTGGGAAACGTAAGGTCTCAACAATAAATGAAGCGATGCCACTGAATGAGACGAAACTTCCAGCCCAGCTAATCAGCAGATTCCCCGCTAACAACATCGCCATCACTCCAAATACAATCTTGAATGAGAAGTGGCCGACCAAAGGCTTCGAGTCCGTTAACGTTACTAAGCATGCAATCGTCATCAAAATTGCCACCCAGAAAGAAAATGTTGGCAGAGGCCATATAACCGTGAGAACAATCGACAGTAAGCACAATGCCCACCAGACACCTTTAGAGCTTAACAAGGCACTAATATCAACATCAGGTTTCGCATCTAATCTCACGATGTGCCAAGTCGTTAACGCGCCCAATACGCCTCCCATTATGACATCACTAAAGAACGCACTGCCTGAATAAGACTTAAATAGCATGATCCACAGTAGGCCAGTGAGCACAATCAAAATCGATTTTTGCTCCAAGAGGCGCTTTAGTTTCCAAAAGACTAACAAGGTTAAACTCACCCATAAGCCAGCCAATAAACTTGGAAAGCTATACCCACTGCTCATCACTAGTTTCAATGTTGGCAAGTAAGCATGCGGACGTGGAAAACCAAACCCTTGGTGGGCGATTAAAGTGAGCAGTGTCACCGAAATCAAAGTGAAGCCAAACTTTAACGCGAAGTTACGGCCAAAATGCCAAGCAATTAGCGGCAATATCACGATGAAAACCCAAGGCTTCGCTAACGAGTCAGTTAAAAGTACAGTATTCGCAAACAAGCTTGGCATCTTATCGAACACGTTTTGAAGCGACACAATCCAATTTAGTTCAACTTGATGGGCTTTCGGTGCCGCGCCCACCAGCTCAGTCACATACGTCACAGGTTGATCTGTCGCAGATAAAAACAGCTCGTTAATCTCAGACCACTGTTCTGGGTAGCGGTATTGGTGATCTTGCAATTCAGTAGGAGGAAGTAACATCGCACGGCTGACTTCCACGCCGTAATGAGGCGCAAACCAAATCGGCAACTCAAAGCCACCTAATTCATTCCGAGCCTTGTAGCTGATCACTTCAGAGTCAGAAATACAATCAAACACGACGGCACTGTCGGTATAACCCAGTACATCACCGACCGTTACCGACAAACCCGCCTCTTCCCACGTTTCACGTTGCGCCGCGACTGCTGGCGGCTCACCTGAAACAACAGTGCCTCCCGGTAGAGACAATTGACCTGTGATCAACTCATCAACCAACACGATTTGGTTATCAGCACGTACTACACACAAAGCGCCCGCGATATGATCGGGCAAAGTGTTGCTTGCCCAAGCGGAAGTAGTACTCAAAAGAGATAATATGAAAACTAATAAATATCGAATAGCCAACGAGTTTACCTAAAAAATAATAGAAGAAATTTAAGACTGCTAATACACGAGTCTATTGTAATCAAACACGCACAAAATCGCTGCCTACGTTTTGTGCAAAGCCTTCCTCATCCATTGAATGTGAGGAGTAAACCCCATTTTTTGATAGAAGTCCTTGGCAGGTGAATTAAAGTCCCAAACCTCTACAAAGACTTGTTCAACCCCATAATCATCAAAAGTCGCTTCAACTTTGCTAAACAACTTTTCAGCAATCGATTCTTTTCGATAATCAGGCAAGACAAACAGTTCATCGACACTCCCCATCGGCACCGGTTTACTCACCGTTGAGATAAGCTCACAAAAATGTCCGGAGATAAAGCCAACAATGAGCTCACCTTTTAATGCCACATAAACTAAGCATTCAGGATCATCCAAGTAACGTGCAATGCTTTTTTCCTGCTCAATCTCTTCTGCCGTTTTAAAGTGCTCTGGGCTAGCAAGGTGGTGGTGATGGTGGAGATCGAACATTAACTCGTTAAGTTGTTCCAAATCCGTGTGCTTTGCAGCCCTTAAGATGACATTCATGACTATTGCGCTTCTCAAACCAAATTAATATCTAAACTGAGTCTAGTTTACTTGGCGTGAGTATCTATACAAGTTATTGAATTAATTCATTGTTTGAAGTGCGTATTTTAGATACAAAAACGGCCACATTACGTGGCCATTCTGTTTGAATTATTTTGAATTAAACGAATATCTAGGCATTAGCTTTTGCTGTAGCTTCAGCTTTATGCACCATTGTCCTCTTTCTCTTCTTTGAGATCAGCAAGCTGTTGTTCTAGTTCAATAAGCTTAATTTCAGCCTCTACTTCAGCAACTCGCTTTTCTGCATCGGTGCGATTGTCTTGCGCTAGACCATCAGCAGTAACTTGGGTTCGTTGTGCGTTTCTTGCATCATCCGCATCTTTCATTGAACCAGCAACACCACCAGTCACACCACCCAATGCAGCACCCTTCGCGGCTAAGCCCGCATCTCCAGTTAGAGCGCCTGCTGTCGCTCCTAATAAAGCACCACCCACAGCACCACGATTACGTGCAGCATTCTCATTTTCGTTATCCATTGCTGGTGATGCGCAACCAGAAAGAGTCACAATCAGTGTCGCTAAAAGAAAAGGTTTAGTGAATTTCATAGGAGTCTCGCTTAGTTCTTCGTTTGGAGTAGAGCCATCTTAAGCAGAACCGTTAATGAGATAAATAAAGCCACGTTTAGACGATACATCATGTTCAGTTATGTATCATTCAACCATCGCATAAGTGCTTATTGATATATATCTTTGAGCTCGCCTTAGCCTGACAAACAAAAAAGGCGACCAATAAGGTCTCCTCAATCTAGCTTTCTCAATAATTTTTGTATTTCACATGTCGCTCTTAGCCTTTGGACCAAAAGTTTTGCATATTTTCTGCGCTAGGTGGTGGCCTAACACCGCAATCTCGATAATGATTTTTATCGCCGATCCCCAGTATCTTGCCATTTTCGTCATCAATCATAGCGGCTACTTTGACACCGTCTCCCACATGACGAGTCAACACGACAATTTCACCAGCTCTTTCAGACCTTACCGCGCCTAAGATTTGATATTCGTAGCGACCTTTCCTTGAATTAACGATCATCTTCGAGTTAATCGGGTTGGCTTCATACCCCACGCCCATATCAAAAACTGCTTGATAGAGATCGACGCCAGTCTTGGACACACATTTAAATATCTTGGGATGACTCAATGGCTCTAACAACGCTCTACTCGCTTCATCCTTTGAAATACTGGCACTAGCAGCACCACTGACCAGTAAAGCAATCAACCAAAAGTAAGCTCGCATAAAAAAGACCTCAATATGTGGGATTCATAATGAGGTCATAGTAAACGCAATGGATAAGCGGATGAATAAAGTAGAGTTTAGGTAAACCATCACGCTGGCTTATGTATAAATCAACCAGCCGAAGATTATACTACCTAAACTGCGACGTCTATTTGCCGAGCTTTTCAGCAATTTCAGTTAAGCTGGTAGGGTCGTCAATCGTCGAAGGCACCACATATTGCTCACCTTCTGCGATCTGTCGGATAGTTCTGCGTAAGATCTTACCTGAACGTGTCTTGGGTAGTCTCTCAACAACCAAGGCTTGCTTAAAACAAGCTACCGCGCCAATCTCATTACGAACCTTGCCAACCAACTCCGCTTGCAACTCAATACCATCGACTTTTACGCCATCTTTCAGCACAACGAAACCAAGAGGTAACTGCCCTTTTAAGTCATCGTGAATACCGACTACCGCACATTCTGCAATGGCTGGGTGACCACCCACGATCTCTTCCATTTCTCCCGTCGACAGACGGTGTCCCGCTACGTTTATCACATCGTCGATACGGCCCATGATAAATAGATACCCATCTTCATCAAGATAGCCACCGTCCCCAGAAACATAATAGCCCGGGAACTGACTCAAATAGCCGGATTCAAACCGATCATGATTGCGCCATACCGTGGGTAAACAACCAGGCGGCAATGGTCGTTTAAGTGCCACAAACCCTTGTTGATTCGTTTGTGCGATTTCACCCAACTCATTGAGGATCTCCACTTGGTAACCGGGTACTGGCTTGGTTGAAGAGCCCGCTTTCACTGGTAAAGATTCTAACCCTGTTGGATTGGCGGAAATGGCCCAACCTGTTTCGGTTTGCCACCAATGATCGATAACTGGTTTATTGGTATGAGACTCAACCCAATCCAATGTTGGAGGGTCTAAACGCTCGCCAGCCATAAAAATCGACTTGAGCGATGATAAATCATACTTGGTGAGCAACTCGCCTTCGGGATCTTCTTTCTTGATTGCCCTAAACGCTGTTGGCGCAGAAAACAATACATCGACCTTGTACTCTTCACACACACGCCAGAATGCGCCGGGATCTGGCGTTCGTACTGGCTTGCCTTCAAACAAAATGGTCGTACAGCCATGAATCAATGGCGCATACACAATGTAGGAATGCCCCACTACCCAACCGACATCAGAAGCTGCCCAAAACACACCATCTTGCGGCATATCGTAAATAGTGCTCATCGAGTATTTCATCGCAACCGCATGACCACCATTATCGCGCACCACGCCTTTTGGCTTACCCGTCGTCCCTGATGTATACAAGATATATAGTGGGTCAGTCGCTAGAACAGGCACACATACGTGAGGCAAAGCATCCTCAACCGCTTGTTGCCAAAGTACATCACGTTCGTTGTTCAATTCGGCTAGAGACTGCTCTCTTTGGAATACCACGACTTTCTCAGGCTTCCAACGACTGTCCATGATCGCCCTGTCGACCATCGGCTTATATGGCAGAACTTTATTTATCTCGACACCGCAGGATGCAGTAATCAACACCTTGGGCTCGGCATCTTCAATTCGAACGGCAAGCTCATGAGGAGCAAAACCACCAAACACCACCGAATGCACCGCGCCTAGTCGTGCACAGGCTAGCATTGCCATGGCAGCTTCAGGAATCATTGGCATGTAGATCACCACACGATCACCTTTGGTAACGCCTTGCGTGGCTAACATACCTGCGACTTTAGCCACTTGTTCACGCAATTGATTGTAAGTGTACGAGGATTGAGTTCCTGTAACTGGAGAGTCGTAAATCAGCGCGGTATTGCCACCTCGCCCATTTTCACAATGGTAATCCAGCGCGAGCCAGCAGGTGTTCATCACCCCATCAGGAAACCAACGTTCAATACCGTTATCGTCAGTTTGTAATATCGTTTTTGGTGGTTCAAACCAATCTATCGCTTGTGCTTGTGTTTCCCAGAACGAATTGGGGTCTTCCCTAGCCCATTGATACTCGGTGATATAGTCTGTTTTTCTGTTCATTCGATTCGTAGCAGACATAGTGCCTCCTCCATGATTTATCCATTAGTCCAAGCGCCTAGCTTTTGGCAGTAGCACTTGATTGCACTCTTTTCTCAGCGTTGTGCTCGTGAACATTTAACCGTTCACGACAATCGCTTTACTTAGGAAAAGGCACTCGAATGGCACCTTCCATGATCACTCGGGCACTACGACTCATAATTGCCCGTTCTATTTTCCACCCGCTTTCCGTCTGAATAGCTTTAGCACCCACTTTTAAGGTTCCTGATGGATGACCAAAGGTAACAAAATCTCGGGAACCCTCACCGACTGCCAAGTTCACTAACGTACCTGGCACACTCGCCGCTGAAGCAATGGCGACCGCTGCCGTACCCATCATGGCGTGATGCAGTTGTCCCATAGACAAAGCACGCACCAGAAGGTCAGTATCTTCGACAGCAACCGATTTACCACTGGAGGCTTGGTACGCTTGAGGCTTAGCAACAAACGCGACTTTAGGTGTATGTTGACGTGATTCAGCTTGTTCTAAAGAATCGATAAGACCCATCGCTACTGCACCATGTGCTCGTATGGATTCAAACAGAGCCAAGGCTTTGGTATCACTATTGATATCTGATTGAAGTTCAGTGCCTTGGTAACCAACCGATTCAGCATCAACAAAAATGGTGGGTATCCCAGCATTAATGTATGTCGCTTTGATGCAACCCAGATCGGGAACATCTAAAAAATCGACAACATTCCCTGTTGGGAACATAGAGCCACTCGCATCGGCGGGGTCTAGAAAATCAACTTGGATCTCAGCGGCGGTGAAAGTGACACCATCGAGTTCAAAATCACCTAACTCTTGTACTTCACCTTTAACGATAGGCACGTGAACAATGATGGTTTTTTCTATATTCACTTGCCACACTCGCACCTCGACCACGCCGTTTTCTGGAATACGATTCGAATTAACCAATCCACCATGAATAGCAAATGGGCCCACTGCAGCAGACAAATTACCGCAGTTACCGCTCCAATCAACGAACGGCTTATCTATCGCAACTTGACCGAAGAGATAATCAACATCGTGATCGGCCTTACTACTTTTCGAAACAATAACGGTTTTGCTGGTGCTAGATGTTGCACCACCCATACCATCGGTTTGTTTGCCATAAGGATCCGGGCTGCCAATCACACGCAGAAGTAATGCGTCTCGTGCTTCTCCGGCGACTTGCGCAGCTTCAGGTAACTCTTCTAAATTGAAAAAGACACCTTTGCTTGTTCCGCCCCGCATATAAGTTGCAGGCACTTTGATCTGTTTAGTGTTCATCACAAGCTCCTACTGTGCAAGAAAGTCTTTGGCGAAACGTTGCAACACGCCACCAGCGCTATAAACATTCACTTCGTCTGCGGTGTCTAGTCGGCAGGTCACGGGAACATCAAGCTTTTCACCGTTTCTACGAGTGATGACTAGAGCCAAATCAGAACCTGCTTCAATGTCGCCGTACACGTCGTAAAGCTCGGTGCCATCCAACTCTAAGGTATTGCGATTCGTTCCTACTTTGAACTGCAGAGGCAATACCCCCATGCCAACTAAGTTGGTTCTGTGAATTCTTTCAAATCCTTCAGCCACAATCACTTCAACACCCGCTAAACGCACACCTTTGGCAGCCCAGTCACGTGATGAACCTTGTCCATAATCGGCACCAGCAACGACAATCAAGGGTTGTTTACGATTCATGTAGGTTTCAATCGCTTCCCACATTCGCGTAACTTGACCTTCAGGTTCAACTCTTGCTAATGAACCTTGCACGACTTCTCCAGCGTCCTTCACCATTTCGTTAAACAGCTTAGGGTTGGCGAATGTTGCTCGTTGCGCGGTTAAGTGATCGCCTCGATGGGTCGCGTAAGAGTTAAAGTCCTCTTCGGGCACTTCCATTTTGGTGAGGTATTCCCCCGCAGCGCTCGAAGCGAGAATCGCATTTGAAGGGGATAAGTGATCTGTGGTGATGTTGTCACCCAGAATCGCTAAAGGTCTCATACCAGATAGGCTTCGTTCTCCCGCAAGAGCACCTTCCCAATAAGGTGGTCTGCGAATATAGGTACTTTGAGGTCGCCAGTCATAAAGCGGTTCAGTCGTCACCTGATCCTCATCTGGCTGGAACATTTTCACGTAGATTTGTTGGAATTGCTGAGGCTTAACGTGCTCACCGACAACGGCATCGATCTCGGCATCACTCGGCCATAAATCACTTAAGTAGATTGGCTTACCATTGTTGTCGGTGCCTAAGCTGTCTTTCTCGATATCAAAGCGAATCGTGCCAGCCAACGCGTAAGCAACCACCAATGGCGGTGAGGCTAAAAACGCTTGTTTGGCATAAGGGTGGATTCGACCATCAAAGTTTCGATTCCCCGATAACACCGCGGTTGAATACAGGTCGCGGTCGATGATCTCTTGTTGGATTTTAGGATCCAACGCCCCACTCATTCCGTTACAGGTAGTACACGCATAACCGACGATACCGAAGCCTAATTGTTCCAGCTCAGGAAGCAAACCTGCCGACTCGAGATAGAGCTTGGCAACTTTAGAACCTGGAGCAAATGACGTTTTCACCCACGGCTTACGAACTAATCCAAGCTGATTGGCTTTCTTGGCCACCAATGCTGCGGCGACCACGTTTCTTGGATTACTGGTGTTTGTACAAGAAGTAATTGCAGCAATAATCACAGCACCATCGGGCATTTGTTCATCGCTATATTTCGCCGAATGTTGTTCTTTCCACAATGATTGGCTAATGCCTTGTTTGGTAAGTTCACTGGTTGGTAAACGACGATGGGGATTGGATGGCCCTGCAAGGTTGCGCTCAACTTTAGACAAATCAAACTCAAGCACACGTTCGTACTGAGCGGAATCTAAATCATCGGCCCATAAGCCAGTTTGCTTAGCGTATAGCTCAACTAACTCAACCTGTTCAGGCTCGCGTCCTGTCAGCTTTAGGTATTGTATGGTCTGTTCATCGATATAGAACATACCTGCTGTCGCGCCGTATTCTGGTGTCATATTCGATATAGTGGCGCGGTCGCCAATAGTCAGTGCACGAGCACCTTCACCAAAGAACTCTAAGTAACTAGAAACCACTTTTTCATTTCGAAGGAACTCAGTAATCGCAAGCACAATATCCGTTGCGGTTATCCCTTCTTGTCGTTGACCCGTCAGTTTAACGCCCACGATGTCTGGCAAACGCATCATAGACGGACGACCGAGCATCACAGTCTCAGCTTCCAAACCACCTACACCTATTGCAATAACACCCAGAGCATCAACATGAGGAGTATGACTGTCGGTGCCGACACAAGTATCAGGGAAAGCGATACCTTCTTTGGATTGAATAACCGGAGACATTTTCTCCAAGTTAATCTGGTGCATGATCCCGTTCCCCGCAGGAATCACACTCACGTTCTTAAACGCGGTTTTACACCATTCTATAAAGTGAAAACGGTCTTCGTTTCTGCGATCTTCAATCGCTCGGTTTTTATCAAACGCTTCGCTATCAAAACCCGCGTGTTCCACTGCCAGCGAATGGTCAACAATCAATTGAGTTTCGACAACGGGATTCACCTTGGCAGGGTCTCCGCCTTGGTCGGCAATCGCGTCTCTTAATCCAGCCAAATCAACCAAAGCTGTTTGACCTAGAATGTCATGACACACCACGCGCGCAGGATACCAAGGAAAATCTAAGTCGCTCTTGCGTTCAATGATCTGTTTTAAGCTGTCTTCAAGGGTTTCAGGATCACAGCGTCTTACTAATTGCTCTGCTAATACTCTCGACGTATAAGGCAAGGTTTTGTAAGCACCTGGGGATATTGCTTCTACCGCTTCGCAAGCGTCGAAATATTCTAAGCCCGTTCCCGGTAGAACCTTTCGATACTTGTTTTCATCAAGCTCTTGGTTTCTTTCAAGTTTTACATCAGACATACATCCACCATTATCTGTCAAATTCTATTCGTTGGTTCTCGAGGCCTTATCACATGAAGAGAAAGTCACCTCGAGATATAAGTCGGCTCGATATAGAGGACTAACGTAAATGGATTGGTAGCCAGTCTTGATGCTCTGGCCCGGTGTAGTCTGCACTTGGACGAATAATTCGATTGTTTTCTCTTTGCTCGAATACGTGTGCCGTCCAACCAGTAAGGCGGCTCATCACGAAGATAGGAGTAAACAGTTTGGTTGGGATGTCCATGAAGTGATATGCCGATGCGTGGAAGAAGTCAGCATTACAGAACAGCCCTTTCTCGCGCTTCATTACAGCTTCAACACGCTCAGAAACGGCATAAAGCTGTTTATCTCCCACCTCTTGAGCAAGCTCTTTTGACCAACGCTTGATTAGAGCATTTCGTGGATCGCTTTCACGATAAATGGCATGACCGAAGCCCATGATCTTATCTTTGTTAGCAAGCATATTCATGATGTTCGTTTCCGCTTCATCGGCGGTTTGCCAATCTTGGATCATTTCCATCGCCGCTTCATTCGCACCGCCATGCAAAGGGCCTCTCAACGTACCAATCGCTGCGGTGACACAAGAGTGGATATCCGACAGCGTTGATGCACACACACGAGCGGCAAAAGTCGAAGCATTAAACTCATGTTCCGCGTAAAGGGTTAGCGAGCAGTGCATCACCTTCTTGTGAAGTTCACTCGGTGCTTTATCCGTTAGCATTTTCAAGAAGTAGCCACCCAAACATGCTTCACTTTGATCTTCAGTATCAATGCGCACGCCATCATGGCTAAAGCGATACCAGTAACAAATAATCGCAGGAAAAAGTGCAAGCATACGTTCTGTTGCTGATAGTTGCTCAGAGAAGTCCGATTCTTGCTCTAAGTTACCCAACATTGAACAGCCCGTTCTCATCACATCCATTGGATGAGCGTCAGCAGGGATAAGCTCTAATGCTACTTTCAAAGGTTGAGGCAAGCCGCGCAGACCAACCAACAATGTTTTGTAATCATCAAGCTCTTTTTCACTGGGTAAATGACCTCTTAGTAGCAGATGCGCCACTTCTTCGAACTGAGCATGATTAGCAAGGTCGGTAATATCATAACCACGGTAGGTTAAACCCGTTCCTGACTGGCCTACGGTACATAGCGCAGTGGTTCCCGCACTTTGGCCACGTAGACCAGCACCACCGATTGCAGGTGTGCTGGCTGTTTTTTCGCTTTGTTGTTGGTTTTCTGTAGAAGCCTTTTCGACAGTTGCTTTATCACTCAAAGATACAGACATGTTGAACTCCTTTTCTGTGTTAGCCGCCTGCACTCTTTGGTGCTGCCTGTTTATATGTCCGATGATCTTTATCATCGGTACTGGATATGGCGACTAACCATTTCACGTTATTGGATTAAGTTGATTTTTGATTAATTGAAACTGGTTTACCCTTCGCTTGAAAACAACTGATCAAGCTTGTTCTCGTAGTCGTGGTAATTCAGGTGTTCGTAAAGCTCTTTACGGGTTTGCATTGAATCCAACAGAGCTTCTTGATTGCCTTCAACTAACAAGTGCTTGTAAACATTCTCCGCCGCTTTGTTCATCGCACGGAACGCACTCAATGGATAAAGCACCATGTCGACACTTGATTGGGCTAACTCGTTACAGTTGTAGAGTGGTGTTTGGCCAAACTCAGTTATGTTAGCCAAGATAGGCACGTGCTTACCCGTTGCTGATTTCAGCGCTGCCGAGAACTTCACGTACTGGTCGAGCTGATTCATCGCCTCAGGGAAAATCATGTCCGCGCCCGCTTCAACACAAGCTATCGCTCGTTCAATCGCACTATCAATGCCTTCAACCGCCAATGCATCGGTACGAGCCATAATCACAAAGCTGTCATCGGTTCTGGCATCGGTTGCCGCTTTGACTCTATCGACCATCTCTTGTTGGCTCACAATCGCTTTATTTGGCCGATGACCACAGCGTTTCTGAGCGACTTGATCTTCCATGTGAATTGCTGCTGCGCCTGCCTTCTCCATAGCGCGAATCGTACGTGCAATATTGAATGCGCCACCAAATCCCGTATCGATATCCACCAGCAATGGCAGATCACACGCGTTGGTAATACGTTCAACATCCACCAACACATCGTTCAATGTCGTAATACCTAAATCAGGCAAACCATAAGACGCATTGGCGATACCTCCACCCGACAAATAGATCGCCTGATGCCCTAAGTTCTTTGCCATCATCGCGCAATACGGATTCACCGTACCGACGATCTGCAATGGGTCGTTGTCTTGCACAGCTTGTCGGAACTTAGCTCCTGCTGATAACTTCATAATGACGCTCCCTGTTAATTGTTTATTTCTAGCTAATCTTTAAGACTTACGGCTTTTGGTTATCGCCAGCACTGATCCGCTGACAGATTCCAATGGCCGCTTAATCAAGATCTTTGGATTGAATTTGTTGCTCTATAAGCAATCGGCTACCCGAGATGTGTCGTCGCATTAGCATTTCTGCTAGCTCTTCATCACGGTTACGAATTGCTTGTAGAATATATTTATGTTCATCGAGCGCCTCTTTTGGTCGAGACTGAGCCCTAGGCGATTGATAGCGATACATGCGTAATAGGTGATAAAGCTCATCACACAGCAGCGAAATGAGTTTGCTGTTACGACTCGCTTTGATAATGCGGTAATGGAAATCAAAATCCCCATGTTGATGAAAGTAAGAAGAACCTTCGACTTCATCGATGTGCTTTGAGTGTGTCGACAATAATCCTTCAAGCCCGATAAGCTCTTCTTGCGTGATATGTCGCGCTGCCAAGCGAGCCGCCATGCCTTCCAATGCCTCTCGCACCGCGTAAAGCTCTAGCAGTTTGTCTGCCGAAAAAGTAATAACTCGAGCGCCGACATGTGGAATACGTTCTATCAGGCCAAGTCCTTCAACACGCATTATCGCTTCACGTAATGGACCTCGGCTTACCTCAAAGCGTTTAGCCAATTCAGGTTCCGAGATCTTACTGCCCGGAGCTAATTCACCGTTAACAATCGCCTCAACGAGGTACTCAGTCAGATTTTCCGACTTGGTGTTTTCTTTGTCGCTCACACGTGTTTTCGTGTTTGCACTTAAGGTGAGGTCTTTTATCGCAGTATTCATATTCACGCTGCTCACTTCTGATTGCCGACCCTAACTGTCAACAATTTCATAACATGAACATAAAATACACGATCAAATTGTCGACAATCAAGCAGATTGTCGACAATTTAGACTAAGGTAGTATTTTTTATATACGATAAAAACTCATCCAAAAGGACACTGAAAACAACTTAAATACTTGTTATTTATTAATTTAAACAGGACAACAACAACCAGCCCGATACCTACTCTAAAGTCATTTAAAATCGATGTGTCGACAACTTATAGCCGAACTGGTCAAAAGCAGCCCCGTTTGTGCCTATCCACCAGCTCACCGATAAACAGATATAAAAAAGGCGCACTCATGTGCGCCTTTCATTCATCGAACCCGTTCTAACAAGCCAACCTTTAATCAAGCTATCTGACGAGTGACTTCGAGGTATTTGCTGATATCGACAAAATCAATCTGTTCTGGTTTGAGATACTCTTCTGCATAACGCAGGTGAGTACCGCTGGTTAAGAACAATCTAAACAGCTCGATATCTAGATGCTCGTCTAATGCCATTTTGTACATGATGTCGACAGCAACACTGATTGGTTTCGCCTTCTTATAAGGCCTATCCGCAGCAGTTAACGCCTCAAAAATATCTGAGATCACCAGAATACGTTCTGGGATTGAAAGGTCATCACCTGTCAGCTTCCTTGGATAGCCTGTGCCTTTAAGGGTTTCATGGTGAGTCGACGCATAACGAGGCACACGGCTTAGCTCTTTCGGGAATGGCAGGTTTTCAAGCATCTTGATGGTACCAAGCATGTGCTCATTTATCTTAAACCTATCTTCAGCAGTTAAGGTACCACGCGCAATACTCAGGTTATAGACTTCGCCCAGATTGTATAAGTGCTCAGGCACATCCATTTTAATTTGATGTTTCGGGTCAAACTCTAACGGCCTATCTCTTTTCACTATATGCTCTGCTTTATCACTTAACAGTGGCTCTGTTGCAGGTAAACTTGCACTCGGTTCTCGGTTCAACGCCTCTATCGGTGATAAACCAAGTTGATCATCAAAGTTACGCGTCCAAGTCGTCTCAGCGATAGATCGAATACGTGCGACTTTATCTTCACTCATGAATTCACCACCAACGTTTGATGCCGCGATAAAAGCAAAGTCCTCTTGTAGTTGCTGTTTGGTTGACGCAAGTTCATCAGCTACCAGCTCAGCCGGTAGAGATCCTTCGAGTTGTTTTGTCAAAGCTGTAATTTCTGCATCACGCCAAAGCACTTCAAATCGAGTTCTCAACTCGTGAATTCGGTTGTAGTTAGCTTCTAGCTTCGTACCTTTATCGACGATGTGTTCAGGTGTCGTGATCTTGCCACAATCATGAAGCCAAGCAGCAATTCTAAATTCACGACGTTCATCGTCGTTCTCAAATTTAAAGTCTTTGAAATGCTCAGACTGCGATTTTTCAGCCGCACCAGCCAACATCAAGCCCAGTTCTGGTACGCGGTTACAGTGCCCAGCCGTATAAGCGGACTTATCATCGATAGCTTGAGCGATAAGTTTAATGAACGACTCAACAAAGGCCTCTTGGGTCTGTTCATGCCGCTTAATCTCTGCAGCCATACCTTTCACCGCAATAGACAGTTCCCATACCTCTTTAATTCGAGTCTCAACAAGCTCGACACTGTCATAATCACGCATCTTGATCTTATGAGTCTCCTCCTCTAATTGACGAATAGGACGCACTATCGGTGCACCAAAAACCCATGCAATAGGCAAGGTCAAACTCATCAGTAACATCGTTACGCCAACAGAGGTTACTAGACGTTTATTGACTGTACTAAAGATTTCAGTTTCGGGAATCAATACCGCAAAATACTCAGAGTAGTGTTCGCCCGTGTCTATTTTCTTTAAATAGAGATGCTTGACCTCGCCATTCAACTCTACCCTTATCATACTGCCTTCAACCGTTGCTTCCTTAGCCAAATCATAAAGTTCAGTATAAGGAACCGTCGTATTCGTATTAAAGCCGGTATCATGGAGCCACTTTTTCGCTAAGGCATCAAGTTGTTCATCACTCAATCTACTGATAGCCTTATCAATAATTGGAAGCAATTGCTTATGCTTGCTCTGCAACACCAAATGGAATTGATTTGTGTAGTTCCGTTTTAGATCTTCTAGAGTCCCATTGACAACAAGGCCTGGCTGGAAAAACCTATCTAATGCAAACGAGAGTACGGGTTCTGCTTCTAAGAAAGCAAAGTTCTCTTCGCTTTCAATTGAATTAAATGCAGACTCTAGGTTTTCAAATTCAACTAAATCAATGTTCGGAAAATCCTCTCTCAACTTAGGAATAATTGACCACCCAGATAAAATGGCAACTTTTTCACCCTCAAGCTCGGCATAATTAGTGACAACCTTCGCGCCGACCCTTGTCACGATAGAAAATGGCAATTCATAAATTGGAGTCGTGTATAGGCCATCTATGCCATTATTTTTATAATGTTGAACCGATTGCAGGCCATCAATACTTCCTTCTTGAAACTTACTGACAAGCTCGTCCCAAGAGAAACCATTCACAAATTCAAACCTGATCCCAGTCATCTCACCGATCATTTTGAGAAGGTCTATCGCATAACCGTTTGGTTTCCCCGCCACAGAAAAGTCCATCGGCCCCCAATCATTTTGATTAGAAACTAGCAGCGGAGGGGTATCGTTAACCAAGGTTTTTTGCTCAGATGATAATATCAATGTTGATACATCAAACTCCGATTCCTGATTGTTAACCTTGAGGTTGGACGCTATGATATTTCCCGATTTCGAATATAAGAAAGACTCAACCTTACTATCTTCTGCTAATCCAAGCGCCGTACCTGATAATTTGTTAGCCAAAGAAGACAACACAATATCAATACCAATCACATGTTGAATTTCAGATTCTATTTTCGAATCAAACGCTAAAGAATAAGTTTGTCCGGTAATTTGTAAATGCTGAAAAAGATATGGCTGAGTTTTTTCGACCGACTGAACATTGGCAGAAACATACCAAGGCCTGGTCGTTGGAAAGTAGTTGCTCTGCTCCGTAGTTGAGCTTCTGAGCGTAAACTCTTGGTCAAAGTATTTCGTTGTCCGGACTCGCTCCTGCCCTATATTTTTAATCTCAACCACAACCCAACGATCCGTTTGTTGTGCACCTATTTTTTCTCTAACGACAGGGGCAGATTCTAGATTAATAATTTGGAAGAAATTTTCATCGGATGAGCCAATGTAAATACTATAAAAGAGAGGGTTATCTTTAATGGCTTCAGAAAGAATACTACGCGACTCTTCTTTCGATATTTTGTTACTGATTGACCGTTTCACTGAAGCAAGTAAACGCGCAGTGTTGGCTGCGTCAGAATCAATAGCGCCTATATAATCACTCAGGTCATGAGACACCATCGTCAACTTTGATAGGGTATTCTCAGTCGCCATTTTTTTACTGAAGTAATATTGCAGTGAAACCGCAACAACAGCGGTAAGAAATGTCGCGAGTAAAAACATTCCTCCAACAGTAAATCGTAACGAAATTTTTTTGTCTGTCATTATTCGATCCTTGAATAACCATTAGCTCAGAAATGTAACGTGCCAGCAATATTTATATTATTACAGTAGCACACCCCACCTAGCAACACATTATTCTATATATACAAGAGCGTCTCCCTATCCCTCTCTCTGTGTCACAATAAAGTACCTACTTTAATGATACCCAACAGTATAAAACGGCTAATAGTCAAAACAAATTGTTCACACAACCTTAAGAAAAAATGAGAATAATTATTTCTTGAAGAATCCTAGAGCCACGTCCCCGTGAACTTTATGCACTTTATTCACCCAATGTTCTTTATCCTCAATCTCGCCGCATTAAAGACAATTCGTTAACACATCGTTAACTTTAACCTCATCTACTAAACACCCGATTCGTGTATTTAGTAGCTGGATATAAAACATAAGTTTCTCTCCATTGAAGAGATCCCCTACATAAGGAACGTGAACCATGTTCAAGGCACTGAAACCTACTCTTGCGGCTTCTATCATCGCAGCAACCTTTTCTTTTAACACTTTTGCTGCTGACGTAGAAAAATCCACTTCCTAATCCCTGGCGGCGCTGGTGGCGGTTGGGATATGACGGCTCGTGGTACGGGTGATGTATTAGTTAAATCCGACATCGTAGAAAATGTCTCTTTCCAAAACTTGTCTGGTGGTGGTGGCGGTAAAGCCATTGCACACCTAATCGAGACGGCTCAACGTCAAGAAGACACGCTAATGGTGAACTCAACGCCTATCGTTGTTCGTTCACTAACGGGGATCTTCCCACAATCTTTCCGCGACCTAACTCCTGTAGCAGCAACTATTGCCGATTACGGTGCAATCGTCGCGTCTGCGGATTCTAAGTACAACACTTGGGAAGACGTCGTTAAAGAGTTCGAAACCAACCCACGTAAAGTAAAAATTGCTGGTGGTTCAGCTCGTGGCAGCATGGACCACCTTGTGGTTGCGGCAGCGTTCAAAGGCGAAGGTTTTGATGCGAAGAAAGTACGTTACATTGCCTACGATGCTGGCGGTAAAGCGATGGCGGCACTGCTTTCTGGCGAAACACAGCTGCTTTCTACTGGCCTTGGTGAAGTGCTAGAGATGTCTAAATCTGGCCAAGTAAAAGTGCTTGCTGTGACGGCGCCAAAGCGTCTTGACGCTGCACCTAACATCCCAACACTGACTGAGTACGGCAACGAAACCGTATTCGCTAACTGGCGTGGTTTCTTTGCAGCACCTGGCACAAGCCAAGCGAAGATCGACGAGTGGAATGTAGCGCTTGGCAAAATGTACAAAACCGATGAGTGGCAAGTGGTTCGTGACCGTAACGGTTGGATCGACAACTACAAAGCTGACAAAGATTTTTACGCCTTCCTAGAAGATCAAGAAAAACAGATGGGCGACCTAATGCGTGAGCTTGGTTTCTTGAAATAACCAACAACCATAGAGGGCCTATGTGCCCTCTTACTCTTTCCTTGTTTCGCCGTGCATGAGTTAACTTCAAACTCCTTTGTTTATTCGTAGACGTATTACTAACGCTTGCCGATTCGTTGTAAACGCAAGTGGCTGATAAACCAGTACCGTAATTCGCTTACCTTTGGTTAGTGATCCCAGACATTTCATTGACTCGCTCATGTACGGCTTTTTTACTTTTTATACCACCCCAAATGGAGTTGGATATGTCGGACTTACCAACCAAATTTCTGAGTAAGGAATCTTTGCTTTCGAAGGATCGCATCGGAGCCATGCTCTTTATGCTTGCGTGTTTATGCTATGGCTACCAAACCACGCTGATTCCTTTGTTCCCCGGTGACGAGTACGAACCCTTCACAGCAAGAACCTTACCTATCCTGCTAACGTTTATCGGCATTGGCCTTTCGTTGATCCTGCTTATAACCGGACAGCCGGATAAAAAAGTCACATGCGACACTACGCCGCTGAACTGGAAACTGCTTATTGGCTTCTTGGTGTTAATGGCTCTGTACGGTGTTGGGCTGACTTATCTTGGCTTTGTTTTAGCAACCAGCTTCTTCTTACTTGCAGGCTTTTACCTACTGGGTGAGCGCCGCAAAGCTGTCTTATTTGGCGCGTCGTTTCCTTTCGTTATCGCGTTCTTTCTTTTATTAACTCAAGGCTTAGATATCTACCTAGAGCCTGGTTTAATCTTCACTCTTTGGTAGGGATAACATTATGTTAGACGGAATTTTACAAGGACTCTCTACCGTATACCTGCTAACTTAAAACACTCTTTCAAAATCAATACCTTGCGCGCATGTGTCTAACTAATTTAAGCAAAAGTAACACACTGCGTAACACATAATTCTGAGTTGAAAAGATACACAACGAATCAGGCAGAAACAGGGGAACAAGCGATGTGGTATGAATGGACAATCTTAGGTTTACTTTATGTGATCGTCTTAGGGGTAAAAGCGTGGTGTCTGTGTGGTCTTGCACTGGCACAAAATGATACAATTCAAACCTTAGTTAAAAGCCGAGAGAAATAGCAAAGGAATGTACAACGATCATAAATTCGTATTCTATGAAAAACAGTATTATCACGAACTAGAAACGAAAGAAAAAATCGACCTTAGATTACAGACTGTAATTGGTTTTACTTTTGCCTATGTAAGTATTGGTTCTTATATGGTAAGAATGCTAGATTTTGAAAGTAACATTATTTTTTCTTTCATATTTTGTAATTTAATGTCTATAGCCGCATTGTTTGTTGTAAAAAGTTTATCTTATTCCGTTCCAGAATCTTTTGGCGTCAACTATAAAAAATTAATTAATCCAATAAAAATTGAAAATTCTAGAATTAATTACAAAAAATAGTGTGAAGATTATGCCCCTGAAAAAACAGAAGAGGAAATTAAATGTGATTTAAATAAAGGGCTATTAGATGACTTGAATGAATGCACAAGTCAAAACTTCATAAAAAATAAGATAAGAGGTGAGAATTGTTATATGGCAATTAAATGGTTAACTTTATCAATTGCTCCCTTTGCATTAGCTGGAATTATTTTTATAGGATTTAAACTAGATTTAACACACCCATCAAAACCTATTTTAATCGAAGAGCAATCAATTAAAGGAGTGCTATATGGCACAGAAAAAATCTCCACCACCGCCACCGCCACCGCCACCGACAAGACCGGGCATTACAAACGTACGGAGTCAAAAAGAAACACCACCGCCACCGCCAACCAACCCAATAAATAAGGGCAAAAAATGAGCAAAGACAAACCAACACCGCCGCCGCCACCACCAACAAGACCGGGTACGGAATTCTTCAAAGATAAAGCTCCGTCTCCGCCAAAAGATTCAAACAATAAGAAGTAAAAAAAGGTGATCTAAAGCACTAAAACTTTTAGAAGTCCTGCCACTTGCGTAACACATTTGCGTAACACAATGGCAGGACCGTGCATAGTTAGTCATTGCATGTGTTACGCAAATCCCCCGCTACGCCCCGGCCTATCTAGCTTTGTGACCTACTCCGCAGTAATGTTATGTGTTACAAGTGACTAGTATATTAGACATTCACTTCTACCGTAAGCCTGCTTACTTTAAAAAACTTTTTAAAAACATAAACTTGCGTGAATGTGTCTAACTATTTTTCGCAAAAGTAACACACCGCGTAACACACAAATGTGGATTGAAACGATACACAACGAATCAGGTGGAAACAGGGGAACAAACAATGTGGTATGAATGGGCTATCTTAGGTTTACTTTATGTGGCCGCTGTAGGGGTAAAAGCGTGGGCGCTGTGTTGGATTCTTAGCACTAGAAACAGTCACTTTAAACACATTGTAGGGGATACAAAAAAGCGGCCTCTAGAAGACCGCAAACATACATAAAATGGCTTAAAGGCTTATGAATGAGATTCATAACGAACAGCATCGATCGAAGCCATGATGTCTTTAATATTTGTAGAATTGTCTTCAATTGCGTAGTGCCAGATGTTAAATAGAAACATAACTTTGTCAAAATACTCAACGCCGTTAATATCTTTATAATATATTTCTAAAAATAAATTTTTGCACGGTAAATTGACTTTTTCAACTTTATTCTTAGCTTGTAAAGCGCAATAAAGTGAAACCAATGTTAAATATGCATCCGGTATGGTTAGCTCAGTCTCAACACCATTTTGTGACAAAGGCAATATGGCTTGTTTTTTCGGTATTGAAAATCCCGCATCCAAAATTAATTCTTCATCTTTATAGCGAAATACTAGTTCTTCCTCTCCATTTATAACTATATCCCACGCAACCAAACTTTTTCTAGCAACCATCAATGTTTCTTTTATAAAATCATCATAATCAATATCCCATATAAACTTAACATCAATGGCTGAAGCGAGACCTATATTTGCTATTTCTAATGACGCGCAAAGACCAACTTCATCATTATCATGATCTTCTATATTGCACCAATCTAAAGGGGTGTCTTCAATTTCAGGGTTTATTCGTTTAGTTATTAAGGAATTGCTACTTGCAATTAACACTGGTTTACTCGACTCTTGTCGCTGCTTTTGCATTTCTTTTAGCACACGATAGGCCATCACTGCGCTGACGCAAGCAGCTATTGACGCTGCCAGTGTTGCAAAACTAGTTAAATCCATAGCACTTATCGCAGAGGTATTGCTAGACATAGCGGCTTGCACACTTTTCTCCAGCATATCTGCGAAAATTTCTTTCGTGATAAAAGTGCCATCAGTACTCATCGGTAATATTTCCTTAAAAAACAAAGCCAAAATGTCAATCTCTACCTTTTACCAAAAAGATCAACATGAAACAGCATAAACGTGATCAATAGCACTAAAGTTTTTGGAAGTCCTGCTACTTGCGTAACACGCTCAGTAACACATCTGAGTAACACAATGGCAGGACTGTGCATAAGCAGTCATTGCATGTGTTACGCGAATCCCCCGCTACGCCCCGGCCTGTATAGCTTTGTGACCTAACCCGCAGTAATGTTATGTGTTACAAGTGACTAAGATATTAGACATTTACTTCGACCGCCGTGATGCCAATGAACATCATGATGGTAATTGTTGGCTGTTTTGTTGGTACCTTTATTGGGATGCTACCGGGACTCGGTCCAATTTCAGCAATCGCGTTGATGATCCCGATTACATACGGCCTAGACCCTTCTTCTGGCTTAATCTTAATGGCAGGTGTGTACTACGGCGCTGTATTTGGTGGCTCAACGTCATCAATCTTAATCAATGCTCCAGGTTGTTCTTCAACGGTAGTAACCGCATTCGACGGCTACCCAATGGCACAAAAAGGCCAAGCAGGTAAAGCGTTGGCACTAGCAGCCTACTCTTCTTTCACTGGCGGTACTCTGTCAGCAATCATGCTTTTGATTGCAGCACCGGCTCTAGCAAGTGTCTCATTGAGCTTCCAGTCGTCAGACTACTTTGCATTGATGTTGTTAGGTCTATCGGCTGTAGCGGCTTTTGCAGGCCCGGGTCAGGTAATAAAGGCATGGATGATGACCATTCTTGGTTTGATGTTATCTACTGTTGGTATCGACAAAGGCGTTGGTGTTGAGCGTTTCACGTTTGGTCTAACAGACCTAATGGATGGCTTTAGTTTCCTACTTCTTGCTATGGCAACATTCGCTTTAGGTGAGACTTTAATGGGTATTTTGAAACCAGAGAAAGACACCAGCGGCGAAGAAAGCCAAAAGATGGCCGATATTGGCAGCATGAAAGTGACCAAAGAAGAGTTCAAAGAAGTCGCGCCCGTTTCGATTCGTTCTTCAATTCTTGGCTTCTTCACTGGCGTGCTTCCGGGTGCTGGCGCGACTATCGCAGCTTTCTTAAGCTACGGCATGGAACGCAGCCTAGCACCAAAAGACAAGCAGAAAGAGTTTGGTAAAGGCAGTATTCGTGGTCTTGTGGCTCCTGAATCAGCAAATAATGCAGCTTCGAGTGGTTCATTCGTTCCGCTACTGACACTCGGTATTCCGGGCTCTGGTACTACAGCAATTATGCTTGGTGCACTCATCGCTTATGGCATCCAACCCGGTCCTCGCTTGTTCGTTGAGCATCCAGATGTATTCTGGTCGGTAATTATCTCGATGTACTTTGGCAACATCGTGCTGGTTATCTTGAATCTGCCTTTAATCCCTTACATCTCTAAACTGCTAGCGGTACCAAGAACGGTACTACTGCCAATGATTATTTTCTTCTCAATCACAGGCGTGTACTTGGTGTCTTTCAACACGATGGATGTGTTTGTGATGCTAATTGTGGCAATGACGGCGATAGCGTTAAGGCTGGCCAACTTCCCGCTCGCACCGTTACTGCTTGGCTTCATATTAGGTGGTTTATTGGAAGAGAACTTGAGACGCGCACTGATGATCAGTGATGGTGAACTCAGCTTCCTTTGGGAACGCCCTATCACAATGACCTTCACCATTTTAGCGGTATTGGTTCTATCTAGTCCTATTCTGGTTAAGCTGTTCAAGAGCTTTAGAGCGAAGCCTGTTGAAGTGTAAACTTGGCTTAGCTTAGCTTAGAAAAACAAAACGTAATAAAGGGAGCTTCAGGCTCCTTTTTTCGTAGCAGCTATTTCAAAAAACCGTAGCTCTAAGATGGTAGCAAACTCACAATCCGACTCCTGAAAAACACATATCCCTGATATCAATAACAAAATCAAGTAAGGTGATTCATCATTTAACGCATTGGATTCAAAAACTATGGATTGGTTGATTCTATTCTTGTCAGGCGTGATCGGTGGCGTGTTTAATTCCATTGCAGGAGGAGGCAGCTTCATCACCTTCCCCGCTCTATTGTTTGCAGGCGTTCCACCAATAGCAGCCAACGCGACCAATACCTTTGCTTCGTGTGCTGGATACATTAGCGGAGCCTACGCTCTACGCCACGAAATTCAATCTGGTACCAAACAACTCAAGCTCATTGTTGGACTATGTATAATTGGCGGCAGCATTGGTGCATTTTTACTACTACACACACCAGAAGCGCTATTTACTCAATCCGTACCTTGGTTATTGCTGTTCGCCGCTCTGCTTTTTACCTTTGGTGGCACTCTCAACAAATGGCTCAAAAAAGTAACCGCTAAACATAAGCACGCCACCAGCGCAGGCGCGTTCTTTTCAGCTGTATTGCTTTTGATCGTGTGTGTTTATGGTGGTTATTTTAATGCAGGCTTAGGCATTGTGACATTGAGCTACTTGGCACTGGCAGGGTATACCAATATCAACGTGATGAATGGCATCAAACTGCTCGTGTCTGCGTGTGCATCACTCGCGGCAATCGTGTTCTTTGTTGTGAATGGTTCGATTGATTGGCCGTCTGGCATGGCAGTATTATTTGGTACATTGGTTGGTGGTTACTATTCAGCAAAAGTTTCTCGCCGTATCCCACAACAATATGTTCGCACCACAGTGATCATCGCGAGCTTTTTGATTACCGCTTACTTCTTCTATGCTAATTAGACGTTCGGTTTAATAAGGCTTGCAACTGGAAAGATAAAGCAAAAAAGACTCCACCCTTCTCATACCGATTTCGCTATTTTATTGCTTATAAAATAGCCAAGACAAAATGTGTGAGGCGAGTCCTTCAATTAGCAAATTTGATAACAATTTAGACTGTTTTTTAGCCTTTATTTTGCCAAAGGTGGGATAATTCTCCTGTCGAAAGTGAGACTTCATTAGGAGGCGTTATGAACATTAAACTCGGTCATGTCATGTCATCAAGTCGACTCATTTGCTTTGTCGCTTTTCTTGCTGCCACATTCGCGTGGATCTTAAAAATGCCCGCTCTATTTTCTGTGTCAGCGCTATTCTTACTGATCAGCGCCATTATTTATGTCGTTGACCTTTGGAAGAATCAAAGAAAGAACCGCGAAGCTTAAGGCGAACGACTAAAGCGACACGCATTAAAAAAGGAGCACTTAGGCTCCTTTTGTATTTTATGCTTATCGCTTTAGCTGATTAGGCTATTTCGACGGCTTATCTAGCGACGCTTTTTTATTAGCGAAAGCCTTACTTAACGATACCTTTCGATTAACGACGCTTTGCTAACGACGCATTTCTATTAACGGCGAAAGTTACGACCGTTGCCGCCACGACGCTCTTTAAATGCAGACGCCGCTTTAGCTTGTGATGCTAGAATCGATTCAACCGTTAATTCCATTGGCTCACGAGGCTCTAGCCCATGGCGGAATGTACGTGAACGCGGCGGCATCTGGTATTCGATGTCAGATGCTTTAGGCATGCGCTTGAAACGGTAAAGGTAGAAGTTTTCAACCTTTTCACGAGCCCATTCGGTTTTCTTCAGGTATTTAACTGCGCTTGCCACTGTAGGCTTAGTGTTAAAGCAGTTCATACGCATTGCCGCATCTAAAATTTCCCAACCATAATGATCCACTAATTCAGTGATCATGGTTTCAAGCTTTAAGCCGTGCAGTGGGTTATTTTGTTGCAGTTCAATTCTTTCTTCTTCAGTCATAATATTACCTTTTCCAAGGCAACTAAAGGCCTTGAATTTACTCTAGAACACCGTCATCACTGACCGCTTCTAGCTCAATCATTTGGGCATATCATCCATTGCCCTTATCTATGCCTTTATGATGGCATAAAGCATGCTCGTTATCCTATTTATCTTTCAATTTAATTTTAATATGGTCACTTACCATCCTGATGTTGCGTGTAATACAGCCGCCCCTACTAAAAAGGGTCTGTCTTAAAGATCCACCAAACTAGCTCAAGTTAACAAAAACCATGATAGAAGAATGAAATATCCCTACTTTACCAATGGAATTTAAACTTATTAGAACGCAGTGTTGCTAATTAACAGCGAGGTGCTATGTTAGAAGTGGTATAGAAACCTACTAATAATGATATTAAACAATGATATAACTATAAATAAAGGTTGGCTTTGACCATGTTTGACTACTCCCAAATCAGCAGAGTAGCCGCCCAAGATAAAGACATTATCGCCATCGTTGATGATCTCTTTCGGCTAGCTCGCGAACATTACCCCATTCTGTCTAGGCTTTCGGTCGTGCTATGCAATGAAAATAGAGCATCGAACTATTTTGTTTCGGATACTCTGTGCCAAGAAGCCGAGCATCGCTACATCGAACAAGAACTTAAGCCAGAATCAGCGTTATCTAGAATGGCTGAGTCTTTAGATACTCGAATCATCCACGACCTCACCACCATTAGCCCAACCAAACAAATATCTCACCTGCTCGATATCGGTCATCAAAGCAGTTATACAACACCAATTCATCATCAAGAAAGTAATCTTGGATTTGTGTTTATCAATGCTTCATCAACAGGATTTTTTGCTAACCAAACTATTCAGTGTGATATCGCCTATCTCACTCAAGTCATCTCTAGCCTTTTCGTTCAGTGGTTTGAGCGCCAGCGTCACTTTCAATCTTCTTTAGCGATCGCTTTAAACATGGGTCATGCTCGAGATCCAGAAACCAAAGAACACCTAATTCGCATGGGTAAATACAGTGAACAAATTGCTCGCACGCTGTCGCACACCAAAAGGGAAATTACCCACCAATTCATTCATCGAATTCGGTTGTATGCGCCCTTCCACGACATAGGTAAATATCGAATTCCAGATAAGGTGTTATTCAGTAGCGCGCGTTTCAATGACGAAGAAAGAAACATCATGAACAATCACACCTTGTATGGCGAAGAGATGATTGATGACGTGGTTGCCCTATCCCACCACAGCTCGATGTGCAGTGAAGAGATTCAATTCATTAAGAATATTGTGCGCCACCATCATGAACGGTTTGATGGCTCTGGGTTGCCTGATGCTTTGAGTAACACAGCGATACCACTAGAGGCTCGAATAGTGACATTAGCCGATGTATTCGATGCGCTGATGAGCAAAAGAGCTTATAAGCACGCGTGGTCACTCGATGAAGTGATGGAATACATAGAAGCTCACTCGGGTTCGATGTTCGACCCTGAGTGTGTTGTGGCTCTTAAACAAAACCTAGACGGCTTTATGGCCATTCGGGAGCAATACAATGACGATGCTCAGCCGCATTTAATGACAGCTTAAACTATGGCTTCTTTGTTATTCAGGCCTAAGTAAGAGAACGTGAACCAACAAAAAAGGATGCCAATTGGCATCCTTTTGTTTTCTAGTTTCAGCTGAAAGAACAAACGTGTTCTTTACTGATTCTAACTAATGATTATACGTCGTAAGTTGTAGAAGCAGTGTCGCCGCCTGTACCAGTCCAGTTTGTGTGGAAGAATTCACCACGTGGACGGTCAGTACGCTCATAAGTGTGAGCACCGAAGTAGTCACGTTGAGCTTGTAGAAGGTTCGCTGGAAGACGAGCTGTAGTGTAGCCGTCTAGGAACGTTAGTGCAGAAGTCATACATGGCATTGGGATGCCTGATTCCATAGACTTAGCTGCAACTTTACGCCAAGCGCCCATGCAGTTGTCTAGGATGCCTTTGAAGTATGCATCTGAACCTAGGAATGCGATCTCTGGGTTCGCTTCGTAAGCATCACGAATGTTGCCTAGGAATGCAGAACGGATGATACAACCGCCACGCCACATAAGAGCAACGTTACCGTAGTTTAGATCCCAACCGTTTTCGTTCGACGCTTCACGCATTAGCATGAAACCTTGAGCGTAAGAGATGATCTTAGAAGCAAGTAGAGCCTGACGGATTGCATCAACCCACTCTTGCTTGTCGCCTTCAACTGGAGCAACAGTCTTACCGAACAGTTTCTCAGCTTCAACACGTTGATCTTTAAGTGCAGACAGGCAACGAGAGAATACAGACTCAGTGATTAGAGTCAGTGGGATACCCATGTCTAGTGCATTAATACCTGTCCATTTGCCCGTACCTTTTTGGCCAGCAGTGTCTAGGATCTTCTCAACTAGCGCTTCACCGTCTTCATCTTTGTAGCCAAGGATGTCTGCAGTGATTTCAACTAGGTAGCTGTCTAGCTCAGTTTTGTTCCAGTCAGCAAATACAGCCTGCATTTCGTCGTGGTTCATACCTAGGCCATCTTTCATGAACTGGTATGCTTCAGTGATAAGCTGCATGTCACCGTATTCGATGCCATTGTGAACCATCTTAACGAAGTGACCAGCACCGTCGTTACCAACCCAATCACAACAAGGCTCACCCGCGTCAGTTTTCGCAGAGATACCTTGGAAGATAGGCTTAACCGCTTCCCAAGCTTCAGGAGAACCACCTGGCATGATAGAAGGACCGAAACGAGCGCCTTCTTCACCACCAGAAACACCCGTACCGATGAAGTGGATGCCTTTCTCGCGAAGAGCAGCAACACGACGGTTAGTATCTGGGAAGTTGGTGTTACCACCATCAATGATGATGTCGCCTTTATCTAGAAGTGGTACAAGCTTGTCGATGAACGTATCTACAACGTCACCAGCACGAACCATAAGCATCACTTTACGTGGTGCTTCTAGCTTCTCAACTAGCTCTTCTAGAGAGTAAGCACCAACAATGTTAGTACCTTTAGCTGGACCTTCTAGGAACTCGTCTACTTTCGCAGCAGTACGGTTGTGAGCCACAACTTTGAAGCCGTGATCGTTCATGTTTAGGATAAGGTTCTGACCCATTACTGCTAGGCCAATTACACCGATATCACCTTTCATTATTTTATCTCCTTGCGGCTATTCGCACTTATGCGATAGCACTTGCTGCATTTGAATCTAGGAACCACTCTGTCTCACCAGTTTTAGACTGGATTTTCGCTGCCGGGTAAGGCAGTTCTGAAGCAGGAGTTGTATGAATTTCTTTAACGATCTCAACTTTACCTGCACCCAGTACTAGGTAGCTGATTCGTTTTGCTGCTTCTAAAACTTTCGCTGTTTTAGAAACACGGATCTGGCCCGACTCTGGGTGAGAAGCTAATACAGATAGGTTCTCATCTTGGTAGTCAGTTACACCCGGGAATAGTGAAGCTGTGTGGCCGTCTGCGCCAACACCTAGCAGAATCCAATCGAATACAGGCGTGCCGTTTTCTGTTGGAATCACGTCTGCCATTTCTTTCGCGAAACGCTCTGCTTCCGCTTTTGGCTCATCTTCACCACGGATACGGTGGATGTTTTCAGCAGGAAGGTTCACGTTCGAGAAAAGTAGCGCGTTCGCTTCGCCGAAGTTGCTTTCTGCATCATCAGGTGCAACGCAACGTTCGTCGCCCCACCAGAAATGAAGGTTATTCCATTGAATGCCTTCTGCGTATGGCGCTTGAGCTAAAAGCTTGAAAAGCATTTTTGGCGTGCTGCCACCCGACAATGAAATGTGAACAGGCTTGCCCTGCTCGCTGTAAGCTTTCATTTCGTTTGCTAGGTTTTCAACGACTAATTCAGGCGTTGCAAAGATCTTGTGATTGATCATAGTTCGCAGTAATCCGTATCTGTTAAGTTTTTGCATGGGAAACGCCATGCGCGGCCATCACGCTGCAGAAGCTCATCGGCTTCTTGTGGGCCCCAAGTACCACAAGCATAGCCAAAGAGTGCTTGAGGGTCTTGCTTGAAATCTAAGATCGGTTGAACGTACTTCCAACATGCTTCTACTGCATCGGTACGTGCAAACAGAGTCGCATCACCGTTCAGTGCATCAAGAAGAAGACGCTCATAAGCCGTTAGCATCTGAGTCTCAGGCAGATCAGAGTAAGAGAAGTTCATTTTCACTTCTTTTGCTTTGAAACCTGCACCTGGCTCTTTCAAACCAAAGCTCATCTGAATACCTTCATCCGGTTGGATACGGATAATCAGTTTGTTCTCTGGTGCATCTTGACCAAACACTGGGTGTGGTGTGTTCTTAAAGTGAATCACAATTTCAGTCACACGTGTTGGTAAGCGTTTACCCGTACGTACGTAGAAAGGAACACCATTCCAGCGCCAGTTATTGATGTGTGCTTTAAGACCAATGTACGTTTCAGTACGAGAGTCGTCTGCGACACCATGCTCTTCACGGTAACCTAGTAAGTGCTGACCACGAACATCTGATGCTGTGTACTGACCTAACACTAAGTCTTTACGCAAATCATCTTCTTCTAATGGTTTCAGACACTGAAGTACTTTAACCACTTCATCACGAATAGAATCTGCATTGATTTGAGCAGGTGGCTCCATACCAACCATTGCTAGCACTTGTAGCAGGTGGTTTTGGAACATGTCACGAACTGCGCCAGAACCATCGTAGTATCCGCCACGTTCTTCAACGCCAAGGAACTCAGCACCTGTGATTTCAACGTATTCAATGAAGTTACGGTTCCACAGAGGTTCAAACATCGCGTTTGAGAAACGAAGCACTAGAAGGTTTTGTACCGTTTCTTTACCAAGGTAATGGTCGATACGGTAGATCTGGTGTTCTTGGAAGTGATGATGGATCTCTTCATCCAGCGCTTGAGCTGATGCTAGATCGTAACCAAATGGCTTCTCAATAATCAGACGACGCCAGCCGTTCTTCTCATCGTTTAGGCCATGTGCAGCAAGGTTTGCTGGAATCACACCGTAAAGGCTTGGCGGGGTTGCCAAGTAGAACAATGTGTTATGGTTTTCGAATTGGTAGTCTTGCTCAAGCTTATCCAGACGTTGTGCTAGACGAGCGTAATCGTCTACATCTGAAGTGTTGATCGCTTGATAATGCAGATGTTCAATAAATGCATTCAGCGTCTCTGGCTCAGTTTTTTCCATTTCCTGAAGAGACTTCTTCAGCTTCTCACGGTAAGACTCGTCGCTGTACTCAGTACGGCTCACTCCAAGAATCGCAAAGGATTCTGGAAGTTGATTGCTAGCATACAGGTGGTACAAAGCAGGAATTAACTTGCGGTAAGTTAGATCTCCCGACGCACCAAAAATAACGATGCTGCTGTTTTCAGGTATTACCATCATCTTTCCTATAAAAACAAGGTTTTTAGTATTCGCCAAAGGTATCAGCGACATACGAAAATAGATAATAGGTCTTGGCTATTACATCAATAGCGAGTGCCTATTACACTTGAGAATGCGTTTGGTAAACGAGGGTGAAAGCTATCACCTCTATTCGGGACAGTATTGTCTATGACTATTTGATTTACATCAACCACTGTGAAAGCAATCGATTAAATATTGACTCATTTCGAACAAATTCTAATCGATAGTTCCGTTCATTTGACCCGAGGGAGAAGCAAATCGGCATTCTCAAACAGTGTAGTCAAGAAAGAACGGTATCTGGTCGGTGGAGTAAGCAATAGGAAAGGGAGAAAAAGGTAAAACCAGCTTATTCAACTGGCTTTATATTTATTTTGATGGTGTCGTGTTTATCTTTGCGCTTTGTTGTAGCAGCGCTCCGGACGACCTACGGTGCCGTAATTTAAGTCCGCGACTAACTCACCAGTGGTAATCAAAAATTCTAAATAGCGTCTGGCGGTGGTTCGGCTAGCACCAATTCGTTCTCCGGCTTCATCGGCGGTAATATTAACGGCATCAGCTTGCTGAAAAATGGCTCTGATCTTATCCAACGTTACGCCATCAATGCCTTTCGGTAAGGTTGATACTTTTCCAGAGTCCGCTTTGGCATTGGCTTGCAGCATCTTATCAACCAAACCTTGATTCAAATCCGACACACTTTCAAACTCTTGCTGTTGAGATTGATACTTTTTCAGTGCCGCTTCCAAACGAGGGAACATCACAGGTTTCAGTAAGTAGTCGACGACTCCACCACGCATCGCCTGTTGCAAGGTGTCGACATCTCGGGCAGCAGTAATCAAAATCACATCACATCCCTGATTACTACCACGAACGTGGTTCAAAATATCAAGTCCGCATCCGTCCGGTAGATACACATCCAATAAAACCAAATCAGGCTTTAAGATGTCCAATTGCATTAATGCTTCAGACTGTGTGGTCGCAATCCCGACCACATCAAAGCCTCCCATCTGTTCTAAATAACGATGGTGAAGCTCTGCAATCGCAATATCATCTTCAATGACCATGACTCTCGTGATTGCGTTCATTTATGTTCTTCCTTTAACCATGCTTTTTCCGTCACGATGATCTTCGCAAGATCGCTTCGTGCTTAATTATTGTTCTTCTTTTGGCAGATAAACCGTCATTCGCGTGCCAAAATCATGGTTGTCAACCATTTCTAATTGCCCTTGATAACGATCTGCAAGTTGCTTAATGAGATACAAACCAACACCTCTGTTCTGCTTCGCTTTGCTCGATACGCCTTTTTCGGTGAGTGCTTTGGTCGCCAAGTCTTTCGGCAAACCACAGCCCTTGTCTTCTACTTCTACGATAATTTCATTGCCAAAATCGCTGATCGACACATCGATTACGCGACGAGCTGGTGCTAATGGCCCTTCTTGTTTAATTGCCATCATGGTGGCATCAAACGCGTTATCAATCAGGTTGCCAAGAATCGTCACGACATCCTCTGCGTTTAACCAAGCGGGTAATGCCTCAAGCCTTGACCCCTCTTCAACTTTAAGCTCCAAACCAATCTCTCGAGCTCGCTCTGTTTTGCCTAAAAGCATGCCTGCAATCAATGGATCTTTCACCGTCTCTCTTAAGAACTCAATTAAGCTCTGGTAATGAGCGGTTTCTTGACCAATCAATTGTTGAACAGAGTCCAGCTCGCCCATCTGAATCAAGCCACTAATGGTGTTTAGCTTATTTTGATGCTCATGGGTTTGCGAACGCAGTAGATCAGCATACTCTTTGGTTTGTGAGAGCTGGTCTGTTAAATCGTTGATTTCATCTCGCAATCGGAAGCTGGATACCGCCCCAACCACCTCACCAGCCACTATAATTGGGCTGCGATTAGCAATGATTCGCTTATTGTTCAGGTACAGCTCAACATCATGATCAGTGTCACCCGTTGATAACAGCTGCTCTAAATCACTGCCCACCAACACATCTGATAGACGTTGCTGATTGAGTGCTTTATCTCTGTCTATCGATAAAATATCGCAGGCACTCTTATTAATTGAACGCAAAATACCGTTCTTATCGATACTTAAAATGCCCTCTTTCACAGTACTCATAGTCACATCAAGTTCTACGTATAAACGGCCAATCTCTTCTGGCTCAAAGCCTAAAATAGCACGCTGAAAACGACGAGATACATAGCTTGAAATCACAGCATTAACCGCAACCACCAGCAAGGCCATCACAATCAAAAAGGCTAAGTAAGGTTCAATTCGATCTTGTAAAGAATCTAAGAGGTAGCCAACCGACACTACACCAATCACATTGTCGTTTTGGTCTTTTACGGCAGATTTACCACGGACAGAGAAGCCAAGTGAACCTTTAGCCGTCGACACATAAGACTCGCCCAATATCAACGCTTTTTGGTTATCGCCACCACGCATTGGTTTACCGAGCCTGTCATCATAAGGGTGAATCAGGCGGATACCTTTATCATCTCCCACAACGATAAACGCCGCACCAATGAGTTGGGTAAGGTTACGAAACTTAACTTGGGTTTCTTCAGACAGAACGTAGGGAACGCCGTTAGGATCCAACGTTCCATTTTCTTGAATAATGCTGGTGACAAGTGGCGATTCAGATAGAAATTCAGCAACACCTAACGCTTTCAAACCCATCTCTTGCTCTTGAGATTGTTTGATGTAGTAAAAACCAGCACCTGAGAGTATCAAAAGCTCAACAAGGCCAGTGACCGTCATGATAATCAGTAACCTTTTACGGAAACTGATACTGCTCCATTTCATATTCCACCGTCCCTAGTGTTAGACGAATGATGTTAACACTAAGTTAACCGCATGACCTTTCTAGCTATGCGAATTTGTGACTGTTACTCAACTAAATAATTGAGCAGATTGTTAATTGATAATCCTTTACGTTATTCATTTCGATTAATCGTTCATTTTTAGAACGGATTAGCTTAAAAAGCAAAGTAAACGAATAAACATTGAGCTAGATCACTAAGCTTTTAGGTGTTTTTTAGGTTGTTTAAAATAAATACAATTATAATAGTTGCATATGAAGAAGTTCGTTGTTGCCAAGCCATTAGTCATCATTTTCAGACCGCGCTTTAAACCGAAATTTAGATTAACAAAAAGACAACAACCCTTCACTCACTGGACGTATCTATAACTAAAAGTTGCACGCTCGTCGTTACGATTGTTGAACAGACAGGTTACCTACCTAACCTCATTCATAAATCTCTATTTACGCGACAGGCCAGTAGACAACTCAAAGGTGACTGATAAATCAGCGCCCAATAATAAAACATTGATGAGCAGGAAGTATCGATCAGTGGCAACGTCCGATAGAAACAGGATAAAAAACATAACGTATAAACATTGTTGAAAAGGAAACCAGGCAATGAAACGCGATAACTTTGGAATTTGTCTTACTAAGACTATGCTGTTCAAACACTTACAATCGACTTTTACTCATGTAAGAGCCTATGAGAAAGACGGAACCTCTCCTCCTGATCTCAAGGTATTGTTAGCGTTCCCGCAAATGTCAGGTAGAGATTTATTACAAACAATGCAAGGTTCAAGACAATTGGTGTGGCGCGCCGATCACCATTGTCCTAGCTTTAAATAAGCCACTTCATTTTGTAAGAACACTTCTATACTGAACTTAAAGAGCACGCTTTGTCGCGCTCTTTTCGTTTCAGTGATCTTTGTTGCTCGCATCACGTATTTTATTACATTAACTTAACGAGTTATGAGGGTTTATAATCCTGTGAGACAATCATCTCAAGACAAATGACTATCACCCTGTTAGCATTAGAGCTAATACTCTAAATGGTATTTAATGCAGATGACCAAACCAAAATTCCGACACCTTGCGCTCGCCAGTATGCTTCTCGGCACATTTGCTTCGCCAGTTTTCTCTGCCCCGCTCACTTTTTCTGAAGCGTGGCAAATATTGCAAGAGAACAACAACTCACTTGCAGCTCAACAAGCTAACGTCGAGCGTTATCAACACCTTCAGAATTCAACAAGCAGCCTTAATCTACCTTCGATCACCTTGGGGGCTAACTACACGCACCTTGATAGTGATGTGACGATTAATGACAAGCAATTTGCCGAAAGCTTAAGTGGTGTCAACCCTCTACTTGCCCCACTCTTTTCTAAGTTGGGTGGAATCACTTCAACCATAACCGAACAAGACATCTTCAGCTCTTCCATCCGTGCTATTTGGCCTATCTTTACAGGCGGACGAATTACCGCTGCGCAAACTGCTGCCGAAGGTAAAAGCGAAGAAGCGCAAAGCCAACTGCTGATGGAGAAACAGGCTCGCTACGAAGACTTAAGTAAATATTACTTCTCGGTGATCTTAGCGGAAGACGTCGTGAGAACACGTCAAGCCGTTGAAGCTGGCTTAACTCAGCATCGTGATTTCGCCATCAAGCTTGAACAGCAAGGACAAATTGCTCGAGTAGAACGTCTGCAGGCGGATGCTTCTTTGGATAAAGCCGTTGTTGAACGAACCAAAGCGCAGAACGACCTCAAAATTGCTCAATTAGCACTGACTCAGATCCTTGGTCAGAGCCAAAGTGTCGAACCTTCAGAACAACTCTTTATCAACAAAAACCTGCCTCATATGGACGTATTTGTTGATCAAACCCTCATGACCTACCCAGGCCTTAAAATCCTTGAAGCAAAAGAGAAACAAGCGAGTAGCTTGATCAAGGCTGAAAAAGGCAAATACTACCCAGAAGTTTACCTTTACGGTGATTACAGCCTGTACGAAGATGACTCGCTAGCCAGTGAAATGAAACCCGATTGGTTAGTCGGTATTGGTGTGAATGTACCGCTACTTGACACGTCAGGTCGTTCCGACAAAGTCGCTGCCGCTCATAGCGCCGTGTCTCAAGTCCAGTTTCTTAAGTCGCAAGCCAAGCAAGACTTAACCGTTTTGGTACAAAAGACCTATCTTGAAGCAAACCAAGCAATTGAAGAAGTTCAAAGCCTCAACTCAAGTCTGTCTTTAGCTCAAGAAAACCTTTCACTTCGTAAAAAAGCCTTCACTCAAGGGTTATCCAATTCGTTAGAAGTGGTTGATGCTGAGCTTTATCTTGCAAGCATTAAAACACAGCAATCTGCTGCTCGATTCAAATACCTAATTTCTCTTAATAAGCTGTTAGCACTCACCAGTGAAATGAATGCTTATTCAAGTTACTTAACGTCTTCTGTCCCGTCTGACTTCGATTCAAAAGCAGACACCGCTAGCCAGTCAAAAGGATAATTCATGAAACCTATTAAGCCATTTATTCTCTCTCTGGTTGGTATCGGCATTATTGGCTGGGTTGGATACAGCTTTTACCAAGCGTACCAACCACAGCCTGTTAAGCTTCAAGGTCAAATAGATGCGCAGCAATACAGCATCTCATCGAAAGTACCCGGCAGAATTGATGAAATATTCGTGCGTAAAGGCGATTCGGTTGAAAAAGGCGAATTGATCTTCTCCCTACTTAGCCCAGAAATTGACGCTAAATTAGAGCAAGCAAAAGCCGGTCAAAAAGCCGCTGGTGCATTAGCAAAACAAGCAGAGAATGGCGCGCGTACTCAGCAAATCCAAGCCGCTAAAGACCAATGGTTGAAAGCCAAAGCAGCTGCCGATCTCATGGATAAAACTTACCAACGTGTAAACAACCTTTATAACGATGGCGTGGTTGCCGAGCAAAAACGTGATGAAGCCAAAACACAATGGCGAGCAGCGAAATACACCGAAAGCGCTGCGTTCCAAATGTACCAATTAGCACAAGAAGGTGCGCGTGACGAAACCAAAGTCGCGGCAGCTCAAAAAGCATTAATGGCGGCTGGCGCCGTGGCAGAAGTTGAAGCCTACGCAAAAGACACGCAGATTCACAGTTGGTTTAGCGGTGAAGTGGCTCAAGTACTATTAAGTAGCGGTGAGTTAGCTCCTCAAGGTTTCCCTGTTGTGACCGTAATTGACACTAAAGATGCATGGGCGGTGCTCAACGTGCGCGAAGATATGTTGAAACATTTTGAGAAAGGCAACCAATTTGAAGCGTACCTTCCAGCTCTGGATAAGTCGTTAACCTTTCAGGTTACTCATATTGCCGTAATGGGTGATTTCGCGACTTGGCGTTCAACAGACGCAGCACAAGGCTTCGACTTACGCACTTTTGAAGTAGAAGCGCACCCTGTCGATACCAAAGAAACACTGCGTATGGGCATGAGCCTAGTGGTTGAGCTTTAGGTGACGTATGTCTGCTAACTTTCGCTCTATAAGCTCTCGATCTACAGCCTCGCAATCTAGAGGCACGCAATCACCGGAGCATCATAGAGCGAAGAATACCTTGCTTAGGCAGTGGGCGATTGTCCGCAAAGACAAATGGCTGTTGTCTTGCCTAACTTGGATTCCGTTGCTTCTTGCTGCCAGTATCTGGCTGATTTTTTTACAAGGGATCGCTCGCGACTTACCGGTTGCGGTTGTCGACCTTGAACACAGTCAAATCTCGCAACAGTTCACGCGCCTTGTTGATGCGTCACCTACCCTACAAGTGACTCAGAAATACAGCTCGGCGAGTGAAGCGGCTAAAGCGATGATTGAACGCGATATCTATGGTTATGTCGTGATACCAAGACACTTTGACCGAGACCTTTTCCTAGGCTTGAACCCGCAAGTGTCCGTTTTCTATAACAGTCAATTTATCTTGATTGGCAAACTGGTGAACTCGGCTCTGTTGCAGGCTCAAGGAACATTCAACGCGCAACTCGAAGTGGTTAAACAGCTTTCACACGGTGATACCACGGTACAATCTGCATTGGGGCAAGCGGTAACGGTACAAAGCCAGATTACGCCACTGTTTAACAAGAACACCAGCTATGCTCAGTTCTTAGTGTCTGCGGTTATTCCGGCTCTATGGCAGATCATGATTGTGGTGGGCACGATATTGGTTTTGACGGCGAACGTTAGAGCTCGTGGTCTTCATGCTTGGTTATCCAACGCCCCGATGAAATCACTAACATCAACACTAACGCCCTACCTTGTCTTGTTTTTGATGTTTGGTATCGCGTTTAGCTTTTGGTTCTATGTCCTCTTAGACTGGCCGTTTAACGGCAGTTTTGTGGCACTGACCGTCGCCCAACTGCTTACCGTCATCAGTTGTATCATCATGGGTTGTTTGTTTTTCTTCTTAACGCTTGATCCAGCAAGGGCGATGAGTTTCGCTGGCGCCTTTACAGCACCAAGCTTTGCGTTCATGGGCATTACTTTTCCAGTCACCGACATGAACACGGCAGCGCAAATCTGGAGAAGCTTATTGCCCGTGAGTCACTACATCGAAGTACAAACAGCACAATCCAGTTATGGCGTGAGCGCAGCACATTCGCTGATCAGCCTCTCCTCTATGTTGTGGTATGCAGTTCCTGCTTTCGTGGTGATGTTATTAATTAAGAAACACTTGGCACAGTCAGCTTTGTCTGCACAAACGGCTTTATCTACACAAGCGGCTATATCATCAGCACAGCCAGATACATCAGCACAACAAGGAGTAAAACGATGAGCTTTACTCAACTACTCAAGCAAGAACTGTTAGCGGTACTGTGCAACCCTGTTGTACTTCTTACGGTATTTGGTGGTGTGTTCTTCTATTCATTCTTGTATCCGTTGCCTTACGTAAACCAAGTTCCTCAACAGCTTAAAGCTTCCGTTGTGAACTTGGATAAGAGCCAAAGCAGCTACCAGTTAGAAAGAATGGTAGATGCCACATCTCAAATTGACTTGGTACGCCGTGACTCCACCATTGCCGATGCTAAGCAAGCTGTTCTTAATCAAGAGATTGGTGGGTTCATCGTCATCCCAGAGAACTTCTATAAAGACTTGCTCCTAGGTAAGAGCCCTACGCTTTCTTACGCAGGTGATGCATCTTACTTCTTAGTCTACGGAACCATTGTTGAAGGGCTTGCCAAGGCAGGCGGCACGTTAGCTGCACAAGTTAAAGTCAGTCACTTGTTAGTTGAAGGTGTGCCGTTAGAATCCGCAGCCAAAGGCTACAGTGCATTCAGCTTGAACCTAAAACCAACCTTCAATAGTCGCATGGGCTACATTGATTACGTGGTTCCAGCCGTCTTTGTGTTGATCCTGCAACAAACCTTAGCCATGGCTTCTGGTTTAGTTGGCGCGACCCAAAACGCTCAATCGACGTTTGGCTATTGGAGTAAGACCTCTCCAGCGAAACTGATACTTGCTCGCTGCTGTACCTTAGTCGGCATATATTACTTGTTGTCGATGTACTACTTCGGCGCGAGCTTTTCGATGTATGGCATTAACCTACTTGCCTCCACAACAAACATTTTGACCTTACTGCTACCCTTCTTATTGGCTAGTTGTTTGATCGGGATTTTTATTGGTGAGCTAGTGCCAAGAAGAGAGTTAGTCACGGTTGTGGTGTTAATCAGTTCAATGCCGCTGATCTTCTCTTCAGGTTTTATCTGGCCTGTTGAAATGATGCCTGAATGGTTAGTACTGCTGTCACAGTTATTCCCAAGCACACCCGCTATCCAAGGTTTTTTAGCGCTCAATCAGATGGGGGCATCTTGGCAAGAGGTAGCGTCTCAATGGACATTGCTATGGATACAAGTCGCTCTATGGGGCTCGTTACTCGCACTTAAGCTTTACCACAAATCGAGTAAACGTATCATTGGCTCTGTTTAACTCTAGTCTCTATTCGTCAGGCACTAAACCTCACGCTCATTGAAACCATTGACGAAGCTCTGATAAAGGGCTTTTTTAATGTCTTTTAGCTTGATTACATCTTCAGCTATCAATTGTTTAAACACCTCCCCAAAACATATTGAACATTAAAACTCGCCGACTTCCCTATGCACCTCCACTATCATTCACCTTAGTTCATGCTATAACAGCTACTGCATATGCCTTTTCCAACCTAAAAAATGCCTGCTTATTCCCAAATAATGACAAAACCCGAACAATTGTAAATTTATTGTAAAAAAATCTTTGATGGTATTATTTTTGTGTATAGGATTATCAGTAGGACTTGGCAGGCCGAATGCCATAGTCTAATTGGTGCACATACCAAAAGGATATCCATATAAAGCAAGATCAGTACTCATATTTATTTCATTTTTCGACCTAGCTACAGCCGTTTATGTTGCCGTCGAATTGCAATAAATAAGTCGCTGAAATGTAAAAAATCAAATAGAAAAAACACAACAGAAACAAACATAATTTAATAAAAAGACAGGGAAAACCATGAAAAACATACGTGAATTATTTTTTGGGTTTATATTATTATTTAGTTCCAGTGCATTTGCAGAAGAAGGATCATTTAATCAAGCTATCAGTAACTTAAGTCAAAGTGTTGATGGTTTTTTCAACGAATATACAGGTTGGTTCGTTGGACTGATATTTAAAAGCGTACCGGTAGGTGAAGCAAACTTCCCAATTATTGTTGGCTGGTTACTGCTCGCTGCGATCATCTTTACTGTTTACTTTGGCTTTGTTCAATTTAAACGTGTCGGGATGGCCATAGACATTATTAAAGGTAAGTACACAGACCCTAACTCCAAACACGAAGGGGAAGTTTCTCACTTTCAAGCGTTAACAACCGCGCTTTCTGGAACTGTTGGGCTTGGTAATATTGCCGGTGTGGGTGCTGCACTCGCAATTGGTGGTCCTGGTGCAACATTCTGGATGATCTTGTGTGGTCTTCTGGGTATGGCGTCTAAGTTCTGTGAGTGTACCTTAGGTGTGAAATACCGAACTATCCTACCTTCAGGTGTCGTTTCCGGTGGTCCCATGTACTACCTAAGCCAAGGTCTTGGTGAAAGAGGGTTGGGTGGACTAGGTAAAGCCCTTGCTATTGGTTTTGCATTAATGTGTATTTTAGGCGCATTGGGCGGCGGTAACATGTTCCAAGCTAACCAAGCACATGCCATGTTAACTTACGCATTCGATGTACCAAGTGAATACGGTGTCATCACAGGCCTTGTACTCGCCGCTTTAGTTTTCTCTGTGATTGTTGGTGGTATGCCTTCTATCGCATCGGTAACGGAAAAAGTTGTTCCTTGGATGGCTGCTCTGTATATCGGTATGGCTCTGATTGTTATCGGTTCTAATCTTGATCAAGTGGGTCCTGCGTTCAGTGCAATCTTTACAGGTGCGTTTACTGGCGAAGGTGTGGTTGGTGGATTCATTGGTGCCTTAATCCAAGGTCTAAAACGTGCAACGTTCTCAAACGAAGCAGGTGTAGGTTCAGCAGCTATCGCTCACTCAGCGGTTAAAACAAAAGAGCCAATCACTGAAGGTCTAGTATCACTATTAGAACCGTTCGTTGATACAGTCATCATTTGTACAATGACAGCCTTGGTTATCACTATCGCTGGTCTAAATACAGGTCCATTCGATGGTTCAGGCTTAACGGGTGTAACGCTTACTGCTGCATCGTTTACTGAAACGGCAGAAGTGTTCAAATACACACTCGCTCTAGCGGTAATTATGTTCGCGTTTTCTACCATGATCTCTTGGTCGTACTACGGTCTTAAAGCGTGGACTTACCTATTTGGTGAAGGCAAAACAACGGAACTGATTTTTAAAGTGATGTTTTGTGTGTTTGTTGTTATCGGTGCGACGATTCAGTTTGGCGCGGTAATCGACTTCTCTGACGCAGCTATCTTTGCGATGTCTATCTTCAACATTCTTGGCTTGTACTTCCTAATGCCTGTTGTGAAGAAAGAACTGCAATCATTTGTTGCTCGCGTTAAATCTGGCGAAATAAAAACTTACGAAAAATAGTGACTCGTCAATAATTTATTGTCGAATAACACTGTTCTAAAAATTTTTGTAAGACCCTTTGCTTGAGAAAGCGAGAACAGTATTGCAACGTACAAAATCCCTACAGGCTGTGCTTGTAGGGATTTTTTATGTCTGAATTTTCTTGTTTAAGCCGCCGTTCAGGATCTTGGCTTACTTGTTTACGATCCAAGACTTCTTCTACTTCAATCATTTCTCGTTGCGCCAATGCCGAATTACAATCATCAAAGCAATAAGCTACGGTACAAGTCTCGCACAGATATTCAGGCATCGCTCCATCCTTTGTCCTTTGTCCTTTGTCCTTTGTCCTTTGTCCTTTGTCCTTTGTCCTTTGTCCTTTC
>NZ_JBGOOO010000012.1:0-14069 GCF_041439695.1 Vibrio sp. FF266 | reverse complement strand
GAGATAGTCTAATCACCGAGTGGCAACAAACCACATATTCATCCTAGAACATAACAATTATGCTAATTTTCTGGCGTGTAAATATGCGTGCAAAGTCACCAACTACCCAACAAAGCACATATCAAGATCAATTTTACGTATCTAATCACTAATTTCAGAAATAACAATGTAAAGCGCATCTTAGCCATTTAGGGGGTGAGAACGCAAAACGCCCACATCACGTATGCGATGTGGGCGTTCAAATTCTTACTGCAAGTAGTCGTGATATGGCTATATTAAGCGCTCAGCTTATAGACCCATCTCTTCAGTGAGAGCCTTGATCTGCTTGATATCCATGGTGTGAACTTCAATCATTTGTCTGATGTCACTTAAGCGGGAATTGGCATTATCCTGTTTCTCACAGGCGTCAGATTTTGTATCCCATGACGTACCATCTAAGAAAACATCACACGCTTTCTTCAAAGAACCAAGATTCTGTTCGATGTCATCTCTTTCTTTCTCGAGTTTTTCAAGCTCTTGAGATATCTGTAATTCTTTGCGGAAAAGCTCACGCGAACGTTCAAAAAGGGTCGACTGCATATCAGCTTGACGGCTCAACTTTTGATTATTTTGTTGAGTTTGTTCTAACGTTTGCTTCTGTTCGTTTAACTGCTGCTCTAACGAGTAGTTTGCTTTCTCTAAAACTGCAGATTGTTTCGCTAAATCTTGGAGTTCTTTTTGATGCTCTTCTGCCTGTTTCACTAGAGCAGCTTCTACTTTCGCATCAATTTCGGTATCAACTTTTGCCACTTTCTCTTCAACTGATGTCACCAACTGAGTTTTACTATCACGCAGTTCTTGATAACGAGTTTCTAGTACCTGATAAGTGGATTCCCACTTCGAAGCCGTGACTGTAGATCCGATTAAGCCACCTAACGCCAAACCGATAACCGCAGCAATGCCGATATAGAGCTGACTACGTTTATCGCGTTCCTCAATAACAACCACTTCATCTTGTTCGCCTTGTCCAGATTGCTGGTTCACTAGCGGGTACTCCCAAAAATTGTTTAACGTTACACGGTCACTGATACTGATACTGATACTGATACTGATACTTTAAGCTCAGTTAAACCTATTGCCCAAGCCAGAAGCACTTGAGCTTTGCTAACACGTTTATCCTATCTGCTTACAGACAGACTTAACGAGTTAACTCCGAAATCATCAGGCTGGCAGTATACAAAAGGAAGCTGCTAACGATAACTATCACTACCCATTTTTGCAGTTTTTCGTTTGTCCGGTAACGAAACAGCACAAATGCCAAAGCCAATAAAAAAACAATCGCTATTAATCGAGTCATAACTCCTCCTTGTTTCTCTATTTTATACCATTTAAATAAGCAAGTTACGTCAGAGACTCGTTGTTTGATCATTTAGTTGAACAACATTTGAGCAAACAGATATTTTGTAGCTGACATCACATTTTATATGATCTAGGATACGCCTACAGATTACCTAATTATTTAGGTAATTGTTCCGATGAAGACTGCAGGAGAGTGGTTTTTAACTAAATATTAACATTTAGTTAGATAAACCCGCCGAAGAAGTAAATCTTTCAGGCGCTTTGTGCTGGAGAAATCCAGAAAAGTGAGGACTGTCGTTGGAGGAACCTCTGGAGAGAACCGTACTACTTTTTTTGTAGCAAGCGGTCGCCGAAGGAGCAAGCTTAGTGCCCGTTACTTATCTATAAGTGATTCGCTAAGTGAAACTCTCAGGCAAAAGGACAGAGGAGTGGAAAGCAACAGCCTTAATTAACAAAAGAATTCTATCTAGAAATCCGTCTGTATTAAGTAGTGCTATCGATCCCTGTGATCTGCACTGCCTTCCCTCTTCTCCTTAAATTTTATATTTATTAAGGGGAATCTATGAACCACCTACAAGCTACACTACAAACCATCAACCAATTCGTCTGGGGACCACCACTGCTTATTCTGCTAGTGGGTACAGGCATCTACTTTACTTTTCGCTTAGGCTTACTCCAGTTTAGACACCTTCCAACTGCTCTAAAAATGGTGTTCACCAAAGACAAATCCGGCAAGGGTGACGTATCAAGCTTCGCCGCTTTGTGTACTGCACTTTCCGCAACTATTGGTACAGGTAACATCGTTGGTGTAGCGACCGCAATCAAGATTGGTGGCCCTGGTGCCCTATTCTGGATGTGGCTTGCCGCTGTATTTGGTATGGCGACCAAATACGCAGAATGTCTACTTGCCGTTAAATACCGCAGAACCGATAGCAAAGGAGAAATGGTTGGCGGACCAATGTACTACCTGCAATACGGTGTCGGCTCACGAATCTTAGCGGTCATGTTCGCTGTCTTCGCGCTCGGTGTTGCTTGCTTCGGTATCGGTACCTTCCCACAAGTAAACGCTATTTTAGACGCAACTCAAATCTCATTTGGCGCTTCACGTGAAATGTCAGCGGTTGTCCTCACGATACTAGTGGCGGTTGTAACCCTTGGTGGTATTCAATCTATCGCTAAAGTAGCAGGGAAAGTCGTTCCTACGATGGCGGTGATGTACGTCGTCGCGTGTTTAAGCGTTCTTATTTCAAATGCAGACCAACTACTGAATGCCATTACCCTTGTTGTGACTTCTGCGTTTACCAACACGGCAGCAACCGGTGGTTTCTTTGGCGCGAGCATCATGCTTGCTATCCAATCAGGTATCGCTCGTGGTGTGTTCTCGAACGAATCTGGCTTAGGTAGCGCACCAATGGCTGCAGCAGCGGCTAAAACAGACTCATGTGTGAAGCAAGGACTTGTCTCTATGACAGGCACCTTCTTCGATACCATCATCATCTGTACGATGACAGGTCTGGCGCTTATCTTAACAGGCGCTTGGCAGACGGACCTTTCTGGCGCTGCGATGACCACTCACGCGTTCGCTGTTGGTTTGAATGCAGACACCCTTGGCCCTATGTTGGTTTCTGTTGGCTTAATCTTCTTTGCGTTTACAACAATTTTAGGTTGGAACTACTACGGTGAGCGCTGTGTTGTTTTCTTGCTGGGTACCAAAGCAGTATTGCCTTACAAGATTATCTTCATCGCCTTGGTTGCTTCTGGTGCATTCTTAAAGCTCGACATGATCTGGATAATCGCGGATATCGTGAACGGCCTAATGGCAATTCCGAACCTAATTGGGCTTATCTTACTGCGCCATGTTGTTATCGAAGAAACCAAGCTATTCTTCAAACCGTTAACTTCCTCAAAGGATTGCGAAGCAGTTAAAGCATAATAAGAATTGAGCGATCAAAAACGCCCGCAATGATGTGCGGGCGTTTTATTATAAAACTAATGGCTATGTGCCAGTGATTTAGATTCCAATAAACTAAGTCACTATGACTTAGCTAGGTTCTTCCATTAAAAGCTTCACACCCAGCCCCACCAGCACCATACCCGTCACTCCTTCCATCCACTTCATAAAACTCGCATTCTTAAGCAAGTTTTTAGCCGAGTTAAGTGCCCCTGCCAAACCGCATTGCCACACCATCGCAATCATAAAGTGCACCGAAGCCATCAACATAGATTGCAATAATGGTGATCCTTCAGGGTTTACGAATTGAGGTAAAAAGGCCAAATAGAAAACTGCCGTTTTTGGGTTAAGAACGTTAGACAGAAAACCTTCGCGTAGAGAACGCTTAGCACTGTATGCTTGCTGAGCTTGTTCACCCACCTTCAAACCGCCACCGTTTTTCATCAAAGCTCGTAAACTGCTTAAGCCAAGCCAGATCAGGTAAACCGCACCCACCATCTTAACGGCTTGAAAGAGTTCAGCTGACTGGGCGAGGATTGCAGAAATACCCACAGCAGAGAAAAACGCGTGTACATACAAGCCGCTACAAATACCAAAGCTGGTCATCACGCCGTCAGATAAGCCAGAACGGCTCGTATTGCGAATCACCAAAGCCGTATCTAAACCCGGCGTTAGCGTTAAAATAGTAATGGCAATTAAAAATGCCTCAAAGTTCAAAATATCCATATCATTGTCATTGTTGTTCAGCGATCTATCATCAATACCGTGTATCTGAACAATTCGCAAGCAACAATTGCCACCAGCTATACAACTCACTGATTTTGTGCACAATGGAACAGTTTGATTTGTTAAGAAATAGTAAATTCTAGGCATCGTACTGCCTCATGCTTTTATCGCTATATCTTCAACTCCGAAGGTCAGCGTCATTAAAAAGCAGAGCCATAATCAAAGTACACCAGAGATGAACCTTAACGCTGACGCTGTCCTAGGGATCATTTAAAGAAACCAAATTAAGAGTAGTCAAATGAGCGCATTCAAAAAACTAGTCGAGCACTCTCAAAAATGTTCACGCTTTCAACACCTAGCCTCTATTTGTGGTTGGGACCAAGCTTCCATGATGCCTGCCGGTGGTAACCAAGCTCGTAGTGAAGCGATGGCCGAACTTTCGGTTCATATTCACGGGTTGATGACGCAACCACAGCTTGGCGATTGGATTGCAGATGCTGAAAACGAAGCGCTAAATGGCGAGCAACAATCGTCTCTGCGTGAAATTAAACGCCAATGGCAACAAGCTAACCTACTTCCAGAAAAACTGGTTGAAGCGAAATCTCTAGCGGGTTCAAAGTGTGAACATGCATGGCGCAGCCAACGTGGTAACAACGACTGGGTTGGATTCGAAAAGAACTGGCGTGAAGTGGTTGAGCTATCTCGTGAAGAAGCGCAGATCCGCGCCGACGCAGCGAACCTAACGCCTTATGATGCGATGCTGGATATCTATGAACCGGGCACCAGCTCTGCTTCGCTTGATATCTTGTTTGCAGACGTTAAAACTTGGCTTCCAGGCTTGATTGATGAAGTGATCGAAAAGCAGTCGAGCGAGCAATTTAATGCGCCATCTGGCACCTATTCAACCGAGAAACAGAAAGCACTGGGTTTAGAAGTCATGAAGCTGCTTCAGTTCGACTTCGAACACGGCCGATTGGATGAAAGTGTTCACCCATTCTGTGGCGGCGTACCTTCAGACGTGCGTATCACAACCCGATACGACGAAGCGGAATTCGTTCAAAGCTTAATGGGTATTGTGCATGAAACAGGACACGCACGTTACGAACAAGGCTTACCAAAACACCTAGCAGGCCAACCGGCGGGCGAAGCGCGCTCTATGGGCATCCACGAATCTCAATCTTTGTTCTTCGAGATGCAAGTTGGCCGCAGCGACCCATTCATCGGACACTTAGCAAACTTGGCGGGGCAGCAATTCTCAGGTTCAGAGTTTGAGAAAGAGAACTTCCAGAAGATCTACACTCGCGTGAAGAAAGACTTCATCCGTGTTGACGCTGATGAGCTTACCTACCCTGCACACGTTATCTTACGCTACGAAATTGAACGTGACTTGATCAACGGTAAGATCAAACACACCGATGTGCCAGAACTATGGAATACTAAGATGCAGTCATACCTTGGATTAAGCACTCAAGGCAATTTCACTAATGGCTGTATGCAGGATATTCACTGGACGGATGGTAAGCGAACAGTGATAACGTCAACCCAAGCCACTGATAACAAAGAAAAAAGATTAAAAAAACACAATTACAAAGATGGGTGCATGCAAGACATTCATTGGTGTGATGGAAGTTTTGGCTACTTTCCAAGCTACACGTTAGGTGCTATGTACGCGGCTCAATTCATGGCAACAATTAAGCAGAAAATGGACGTTGATGAGATTATCCGAAGCGGTGACCTATCACCAGTTTTCAACTGGCTCGATACGAATATTTGGAACAAAGGCTCATTGCTCACAACTGACGAACTTGTTAAACAAGCTACTGGTGAGACCTTAAACCCTGCTCATTTCAAACAGCACTTAATAGATCGTTACTTGTAGATATTAAAATGAGGTGTATTGTGCACCTCATTTTTTACTTTCTAAACTGGCTTAATGCACTTGTCTCAGATATGCAATTCAGTGATCATATTGGATATATCAACGAATTTAAGTGAGATAGAGACTGTTCTAAAAGTCTCTTGTTTAGACAAATATGAAGCTATACATCATCGGTAACGGTTTTGACATTCACCACAAGCTGGATACTTACTACACAACTTTTGGGTTGTATTTAAAAGAGCACGACCGAGAGGTCTATGATCTTCTAGTAGACCATTTCGGATTTTCAGATTTAGTTCCATCAGACAAAGAATCAATGTCTGACCCTTTATGGTCAGAATTCGAGCACAGCCTTTCACTTCTCGATACTTCCACAGTCATGGAGGCATTTGAAGACTATCTACCCGTTTATTCATCTGATGATTTTCAAGACAGAGATCGATACTCGTTTGAAATTGAGATGGAACGAGTTCTTGGTCAGCTCACAACTGATCTGTATGCATGTTTCAAGAAATTCATACTGTCAGTGAAACTACCGACTCTAGACCGTGAGTTAGCAGTCAATCTTAATCGTGACGCTCTTTATCTAACCTTCAACTACACGAATACATTGAATCACTACTATGATATCCCAGATGACAGCGTGTTGTTTATTCACGAAAAAGCTCAAATAGACGATGTTAAGCTAGTTCTTGGGCATGGCGTCGATCCAAAAAACTTTGAAGAGAAACCAGCAATGCCACCAACAGGCTTATCTGATGAAGATTATGAAAGGTGGTGTCAAGACCAAGCCGATCGATATGACTATTCATACGAGCGCGGTAAGAGCATGATTAATCATTACTTCACAGTGACTTTCAAAGGGACGGACAATATCATTGATAGAAACTCAAAGTTCTTCAATAGTATGGCTAATATAGACGAAATCTTTGTTCTTGGTCACTCACTTGCTGAAGTAGATCTACCGTACTTCAGAAAGATAGTAAGTTCAGTAAACCCTGACATTAAATGGACTGTTTCATACTACCTAGACACAGACCGACCAAAACATCTAGCCAAACTCAAATCAATTGGTGTATGGAACGCCGTAGCTTCTCGCATCGAAAACATTTAGCACTTAAGTCGCTCATTTTTCGGGGCGATTAAATTTTCTGTTTTATTTAAGACACTCTGGGCAGAGAGATTATTGTTTTTTAACCTCTATCAAAGTAAACGCAATGCTTCATTGATAATGTGGTTACATATGCAACCAAAGTAAAAATAGCGCCGACCATATGCCCAAACTAACAAAGCAGCAGAAACGAAATAAGAAGAAAAGAGCCGCACAAAAAGCAAAAATCACTCAGCAACAGCAAGAAGCTTTCGCGAAGAAAAAGCTCAAAAACATCTTAGCAAACGGACGACAAATCACTCGTCGTCAGTTTGATGCTTACTTTTACTCAAGAATGCCGCTTGTACGATTCCAAGCTATTGAAGTCGAATGGTATTCCTTCTTAAACAACACTCTCCTTGGTATTGTCTTCCAAGATGCTACTGATCGTGACTACGGCTTTGCTATTATGGGTCGAGATACTCGCAAGCTGTTCCGATGGATTAACGGAAGCAGAGACTTCCATACTACTCCAGCCAAAGCCCGAGAAGACATGGCTGTACTTATCAACTCACAATATGCGACAGAGCCACAAGACATTTATCCTCAGGGCGATGAAGTAGATCCAACTATGGATCTGTTCAACGCAACCATTCCTGAAAACAAACAACACCACGGATATAAAATAATCGCTAATGAACCTCGTTTTGAAGCGGGACGAAACATCATTAACGAAATAGCGAACTCGTTTGTCGACAATGACGGTCACTTCGTTCGTGAGTTCCAATCAGTGAACTTCAATGCACGCCTTTGGGAGATGTACTTACACGTGTACTTGCATACTCAAGGTCTGCAAATCCATAACAATCATGCTGCACCAGATTTTGAAGTCGATTATTTCGATGAGAAATACTTTATTGAAGCGGTTACCGTTAATCCATCTGGCAATCCTGCTCGTCCAGATCTACCGCCACCAGAAGATCACAAAGACATTGTTGAACGACTAAGCGACTACATGCCAATCAAATTCGGCAGTCCACTGTTCTCGAAGCTACAGCACAAGTATTGGGAGCAAGAACATGTTAAAGACCACTCTCTGATTTTTGCTATACACGACTATCACAATGACAACTCAATGACTTGGTCAAGGACAGCGTTGTCTGAATATTTGTATGGCGCAAGAGCACGTATTGTAGACGGAAAGCCAGAGCTTGAAAAAGTCGAGTTCCACGAGTGGGATGGTAAAAGAATTCCGTCTGGATTCTTTAATCAAGAAGGTGCTGAGAACATTAGTGCTGTTCTATTCAGCAACCAAGCAACAATACCTAAATTCAACCGTATGGGTAAAATTGCAGGTCTCGGTAGTAAAGATGTAACAATGCTCAGACAGGGCTTTTTGTATAATCCAGAGGGCTTACAGCCAATTCCATTTTCGAAAAATGTGGCCGACCCTGACTATGAAGAATCATGGTCTGATGGATTGGTTATGTTTCATAACCCTAACGCTGTACACAAGGTTAACCCTGATGCGTTCTCGGATATCAGCCATATTTTCTACTCAAAAGAAGAAGGATTTACTGGATTCCACCAACCTTATGATGTGTTGAACTCCATGACGGTTGTCGTGACAACAAAGCCAGAAACTGAAGTAGACGCTACGTAATTATCAAGTTGGGGTGCAAATAACATTCTTCGCAATACAGATGGAAGTTTTGGATATTTCCATAGCTACACTTTAGAAGCTATGTATGCCGCACAGTTTATGGCTTCTATGAAGAAAACTGTAGACGTGAATGGTGCGATTCAGGCGGGTGACCTTTCACCTATCTTTGCTTGGTTAAGCGATAACATCTGGAGCAAAGGCAGCTTATTAACGACTGACGAGCTAGTCACTCAGGCGACAGGGGAAACTCTAAACCCTCCACATTTCCAAAATCACCTTCGGAATCGTTATTTGTAATTTGGCGGTAAAGACTTCGACATAAGGTCTTTACTCGGTACTAAGGGCTGTCGTGCATGAATAGTGCGTTGACAAAGTCTCACCATAGATAGCCCTTCAAAGCCACATTGACTAGTTAACACAATCTAAAAATAGGTACTTAAAACTACTTTTTTAATAGCCCCTGTGTGAAAAATCCCTTCACTATAGTATTTCTGTAAACAAGGCGAACATATCAAATTATCAATATAACCAGCCTTTTGTTGACCACATCTGATACATGGTTGCCCCTCTTCTCTAGTCGCTGTCTGTACATGAGTTACTGCTGCTCTCGCTTTTCTTGGCTTCTTATAAGGTTTGTGTTTAACAGTCTCAATAACTGATTGGCGTAGAGTCTCTATTGGTGGATTTCGATCTGACTCTTCGAGCATTTTATTTAGCGTCTGACTAAGCTCTCCATGTCTTGCCGTATAGCGGGCATGAACCACCCAATTTCTTTGTCCCGAATTGAGCACATAATCCATCACAAGTGATTTAAAAGAGTCGTGAGTTTCATGTTCATACTTTGCGTACAATAATTGCAATGCTTCAAGATTGATATCGACAACCGAGATGCCTTCATATCTATTACTATCAATCATTGTACGACCTTGATAGCTAAAATGGATCCCAAATGCATAACCATTTACACAACACAGCACGTCTAATTCTGAAAGTGGTGGGGTTGGCTCAACCTCAAAAGCATCAATGTTCAATACGTGTGCCTGAGTCACCAATCCAGACACTGAAACTTCCCTCCCATACTTATCCTGCTTAGTAAGTAATAGTTTCCATTCAGGAAGTTGGATCTCAAATTGGCTTAGCTCTCGTAAACACTGCTTGATTACTAACCTTGCAACGACACAAAATGAATATTTGCACTCTATCGTCTCACCTTGTTCCTCTTTCGACTTTTTATCGTGAGCAAAATGATGAATCATCTTGTCAGGATTGAGGCCTTTTTTTGCCACTAAGTTCTGCTTGCAGCTCGGACAAACACAAGCACATGCTCTGCCCCTTTCTACTTCACTTATATCCAAATACTTGCCATCTTTGAATCCAAAAGGTATCAGCATCAGAAACCTACCTTACTTCATTTCTACTTTCTGCTGGCTTGCTAGAACTACCGCAACACAAGAGTGTTCTTTACTATTCATAAGCCGCTATCATTACTCAGGAGCCTGTTACGACATTTCGACTTCTTCGACGAAGTTGGCCAAAACGCACTCGATAATCAATCATAAGCATATCAATATTCTCATTCTAGGAACACTGGTATAGCCTCGCTCTTCCACCATTTACTCAAATAAGTTATCTTGCACTTATGATTAAATTCAAATCATCTCACCAAATATGTTGACTAATTTTTATTATTTGATATTGAATGCATAAGTTATTACATTGAAGATATATAATAACTTACATTCCAAACCAACAAGTCAATAAAAAGCAATTTACGATCAACATATAACTTTAATTATTTTTTAAAAATAAACAAAACATATCAGTTAATAAACACAATGTCAGTTGAACTCGTAAGAATAACTTATTAAAATATAATAAACAAAGAGCCTTCTCTGAAGTTATATTTGTATCAACTCTTACAGTTAGTGTTTGCGACTATAACAATCACCATGAGAACTTTGTTAAACTAAAAACATTGAAACAAGCCAGTACTAATTATTTCTCGTCCCTCGAAATATTAGCAGCTTGTCCTGCGGAGCCTCCTCGCTAGTGCTGCGGTGCTCGAACCTTACGGTTCTGCGCTCGTCGCTCCGCTCCTCAATACCACTAATAAAAATAATAAAGGTAACCCTAATGAGTATTTTTAAATTAAGCATCCGAGAAAAGCTTGACCTGATGAGTAAAAGTCAACTTATCGAACAGCGCCAACTAGTGCTTGAAGAACGAGGTGAGTACCATCATTTAAGAGATGTAGAGGAGAAACTCGAAGTACTAAACCTCATAGAAAAGCGTCTTAACAAGCCCAATCGAGGTAGGCCTCGAAAAGCTTCAGAATCCAAATGCAGCGTACAGGTCAAAATCAATATTACCCCGCAAGAAAAAGCTGAACTTACCTACCGAATGAATCGTTTGGGCTACAAGCACCTATCAACCTACATGCGTGATATGACGATTAACCTTACGCCCGAACTGCAAGTTAGCCAGATTGAAGGGCCCAGCGTTGATGAAGGTTTTCTTGAAGCCATAAATCAAGATATCCAGTTCTCATGTATTCAGCTCATGTATGCCCTTCAAGAGAACTCGTTAGATAAAGACCGCGTAAATGACATCATTAAGTGTCTGGCACTCATCCAGCAAAATCTTGTTGAACGGGAACAACAAGAGTTGGGTGAGTACAACTCAGATTTCGCTTTGATGCTAGCTAATAAGCACTTGAGCCAAAAACAACTACAGAAACTCGCGGACTTTAAAGAACTGCGTGAAGAAGCAACTTACATGTAACCAGAGGGCGACTACGTCGCTCCCTTCCGACTCCGTCGGGCCGAACCTATCGAATCTACATCACCACATAACAATTATAAAAAGGTGTACTTATGGCAATTCACAAGATTTTCAAAACTAAAACGCCAAACAAAAAACAATCCATCGAAGAGCAGTCTGCTGCAACCACTAGCTACGCGGCAGGCACAACCAAAGATCTACAGCAATGTGTCCGTGTCGAATACGCTTCTGGCAAGTTCAAGCCCCATGAAGAAGACGACATCATCAGTGAAAAAACTGAATTTTTGATGGCGCACAATATTTCATCACCGCTCCCTATCTTAAAAACGCCCCACCTCAAGGTTCACGAAATGGATTGGTCTGACATCGGTCGTGAGATAACAAATTATAAGAGCAAGACTGGCATGCAAAAACCCACCAGCCACCGAATGATATCTCTTCAGAAAGGCGAACAGCTTAGCCATAAACAATGGCGCAAACTCGTGAAGAAGTATATGCGCAGGATGGGACTTCAACACACAAAATATGTTGTGTTTATTCACCATGACACTGACCATAGCCACATCCACATCAACTGCGGAGCCATCGATGTCAAAACTAAGAAAGTCGTTAACGAATGGCAAAACCACCCTGAAGCAACAAAGGTTATGCGTGAAATTGAAGAGGAGTTTGGACTCGGTAACGTAGCCAACCCAGGCGACAAACTTAACGAAAGGGATAATTATTCTAAATTGAAGCCCATTCACATCGAAAAAAAAAAGCTAAAAGCGGCGATAAAGCCCAGATTCAACGCAAAATAGACTTTGTACTTGAGCAAAACAGACTTCTTGATGTCAGGCCCACCCTTCCTGTTTTCGTCGAGCAACTAGAATCCATTGGTGTACAAGTAAGATTTAGCTACAAGTCTCATAGTGACAGACTCCCTTGCGGCATGTCATACCGATTGAGTAAGCCTAACAAAACTCGAAACAAAACTAACAGGCCAGCTAAGTACTTCCCATCTTCAAAAATGGGGCATGGGAATGCTTACTCGCTGAAAAAGCTCCTGAGTAAAGGTAGATTCACTATGGAGGAAAATGATAGTAAAAGCCTCAAACAGCTAAACATGCGTGAGTCTAAACGTAGCTACGGCATCGCAAAAGATCCTATCCCAATTATTGATGGTAACAACGGCAATCTCCTCAATACCGATGACCGCTACTGTAATGTTGTATTACGCATCAAAGACAAAGACTTCACCAGAATAAGCCGAGTAGTGAAATACTCAAATCTCCGTACCTATTTACAGCTCTACAATGCAAAAGGCTCACGAAAGTACGACTCCAAGCTTCATGGCTTTGTCTTCAGGATCAGAATCAATCAAAAGTGGCACAAAGAGAGCTACAGCGAATCTTGGTTCAGTTCTCCCAAAATGACTCGTAATGAATACTCAGTACTAGTCAACCGACGTCTCGCAGAGCTGTTAATTGAATTCATTGAAACATTACTCCGCATGTTGGGTTTTGGTTCTCCAAACATCGATGTAGAAAGCCATCTCGGAGATTACAAAGAGCAACCCGACTTCTATCTGAAACGCGATGATGACCTAAATAGCGTACACACCATCTCTCAGATTTTAGATGCAATACAGGATGCTGGCGCAAGCGGGCATATCAGGCGCTACCAAGAGATGCGCGAGGAACAACACCCAAATTTAACCTTAGAAAGAACATCATAACCCATTATTTTTAGTCAACTTACCCCAATATTTGTTAAACCGAGTAAGTTGACTAAATAAATTTCCTTATTATAAGAAAACCAACACCATCAAATAAGAACCACAATTAATTAGTTACATACAACCCCACCAATAGAAATACGCACCTCTTTAATACCAAATAATTAAAATAAATCAAAAAACTTTTTATTGAAAATAATGAAATCAGAATTTACCATTAAATAAACCCTAAAAATTAAAATAACAAAAAGACAGCTTATGCTTAGTATAATAGAAGCCAATAAAATCATTTCCGACATGGACAAAAATAAATACCACTCGAAAAACATTAAGGTTTGGTATCAACTTCGTCCACCAAAAAACAATGGAAGATCAATATCTGTCAGAGGAACAGTTCTTGAAAACAACTCAGAAATCTCCTCTGAGGTTATCATACGGATACCATTAAATAAGATTACTATCGTACCACGTACAAAATATGACATTGAACGCCTATACAGCACGGAGCATTTTCAGCACGAAATAATGTCCCTTAAGGACACCTACTTTGAAAAAATCCAGGAGTATTGCAAACTTGCTGTCAAAGAGAACCTTGAGCGTATTGCAAACAAAAAGCGAGGCACAGCGACGCTCGAAAACGGCGATACCGTTCATCAATTCGCTGCCCCTATTCACCATTTGTGCGAAACAATAGAACAAATTGAACGTGCCGACGGCAGTCGCACCGATGATTCAATAGGGTTAGAGCTAAAGGCGGATGAAGCCGAGGACATCCAACAGGCCTTGGCCCGCCTAGAATCGATAATGTCAAACATGGGATACGGCTACAAAGTATCCGCCCCATGAACCCACGGGGCGACTTGTCAGTATTTGAAGTTCCAAGGCAGGAGTGCGTCGATATCAGGCTCAGCTTTCGCCAGCTCT
>NZ_JBGOOO010000011.1:0-144484 GCF_041439695.1 Vibrio sp. FF266 | reverse complement strand
AAACCGGCAACCGTTAATAGCGGTTCTAGGGTTCAAATCCCTATCCCTCCACCACCATTGAAAAGCCCGCTGAGAAATCAGCGGGCTTTTTTCATATTTATCGTTTATGAAAAACAAAAAGAGCACTAATGTGCTCTCTATTATTTTCTTAACCAGCATATTTAAAGTTAACTAGTCAGGGAGATACTTTCCTTCGGCTACCTGCCAGAACGCTCTAATCAATGAGTTCTCAAGTTGAGATCGTTTACAGCAGACACCTAATTCAAAGGGTTTGATTGGTTCTATTTTTAAACGATCGACTTTATCTCTCACAGGGCTGTTGTTGATTACAACGTCTGGAGCGATACCAACCCCACAGCCAAGAGCAACCATACTTACGATTGCTTCATGACCTGATACCTGAGCGTAAATGTTGGGCTTTATCTTCATCTTTTTGAACCATGCGTTCGCACGTTCTCGTGCAGTACCTGCTTCTGGGATGATAAAAGGTACTTCATTCCAGTTTGGTTTCTCTGATTGCAGCTGCTGGCTAAAACTACTCACACCGGATGGGATGATGACTGACAGTGGTATATCGCTGATGGTTTCGAACTCTAATCTTGAAGGAAGAATGTCTGGCTTCGCTGAGATAGCAATATCTGCTTCATCATTTAAAATCTTGTCGATGGATTGAGCCGGATCGCCTGTAGAGAGCTTAAATTCAATGTACGGATGAATAGCTCTGAATTCGGTTATGAGCTCAGGTAGGTGGCTGTAACTAGCCGTTACCGAGCAAAATATGCGGATTTCACCTTTAAGTTCTTGCTCACCACCTTTCAGGTGAAGATTGTATTGCTGCCACTCTCCAACGATGCTTAATGCTACTGGCAATAGGTGCTTTCCTGCTGGAGTGAGATCAACACTGCGGTTATCTCTGATAAGTAATTCTTGCCCCGTTTCTTCTTCAAGCTTTTGTACCTGACGACTAAGTGCTGAAGGACTGACGTGCATAGCCGCAGCTGTTTTGCTGAAACTCTTGCTATCACATAAATGTATAAATAATTGTAGAGATTTTATGTTCATGTTTTGCGATCGTTTCCATGTTGCATTTATTGCAATAACTAATTGTGAATATATCACTTTCAGCAACGGAGTGTCTGTTTTAGTATGAAGTCATTCGATAGAGAGATATCGACCTTACGGACTTATTTTTAAAGGAGTGCCCTACAATGGCTAACTATTTCAATACATTAAACCTTCGTGAGCAACTAGACCAATTAGGTCGCTGCCGTTTCATGGATCGTGAAGAATTTACGACTGAAGCTGAATACCTTGAAGGTAAGAAGATCGTCATTGTTGGCTGTGGTGCTCAAGGCCTGAACCAAGGTCTAAACATGCGTGATTCTGGTCTAGACGTATCTTACGCTCTACGCCAAGCTGCAATTGATGAGAAGCGTCAATCATTCAAGAATGCTGACGAAAACGGCTTTGTAGTTGGTAGCTACGAAACGCTAATCCCTCAAGCAGACCTAGTTATTAACCTTACTCCCGACAAGCAACACACTAATGTTGTTGAGACAGTAATGCCTCTAATGAAAGAAGGTGCTGCTCTTGGTTACTCTCATGGTTTCAACGTTGTTGAAGAAGGCATGCAATTACGTGCTGACCTTACCGTTGTAATGGTTGCACCTAAGTGCCCAGGTTCTGAAGTACGTGAAGAGTACAAGCGTGGTTTCGGTGTTCCAACACTGATCGCTGTTCACCCAGAAAATGACCCTAAAGGCGAAGGCTGGGATATCGCTAAAGCTTGGGCTGCAGGTACTGGTGGTCACCGTGCTGGTTGCCTAGAGTCTTCATTCGTAGCTGAAGTTAAATCTGACCTTATGGGTGAGCAAACAATTCTATGTGGCATGCTACAAGCCGGTTCTATCGTATCTTACGAGAAGATGATTGCTGATGGCATCGAACCAGGCTACGCAGGTAAACTTCTACAATACGGTTGGGAAACGATTACTGAAGCACTTAAGTTCGGTGGCGTAACTCACATGATGGACCGTCTGTCTAACCCAGCTAAAGTTAAAGCGTTTGAGCTTTCTGAAGAGCTAAAAGACCTAATGCGTCCGCTTTACAACAAGCACATGGATGACATCATCTCTGGTCACTTCTCTAGCACAATGATGGCTGACTGGGCGAACGATGACGTGAACCTACTAGGCTGGCGTGAAGAGACAGGCGAAACAGCATTCGAAAACTACCCAGCTTCTGACGTAGAAATCTCAGAGCAAGAGTACTTCGACAACGGTATCCTAATGGTTGCTATGGTTCGCGCCGGTGTTGAGCTAGCATTCGAAGCAATGATAGCATCTGGCATCATCGATGAGTCGGCTTACTACGAATCTCTACATGAGCTTCCACTAATCGCAAACACAGTTGCTCGTAAGCGTCTTTACGAAATGAACGTTGTAATCTCTGATACTGCTGAGTACGGTAACTACCTATTCGCTAACGTAGCAACACCGCTACTACGTGAGAAGTTCATGCCTTCAGTAGCAACAGACGTAATCGGCCGTGGTCTAGGTGAAACATCTAACCAAGTTGATAACGCTAAACTAATTGAAGTAAACGAAGCTATCCGTAACCACCCTGTAGAGTACATTGGTGAAGAGCTACGTAGCTACATGAGCGACATGAAGCGTATCGCTGTAGGCGGTTAATTTGTCGCTTAGATACTGATAAATTTGCAGAAAAAGCGAAGCAGTATCACTAACTCCTTACAGGTTGGAGTTATAAATAAGCAACACAACATCTAATAAAAAGGCTTGGTCGCCGTTGACCAAGCCTTTTTGCTTTTAGTAACAAAGTCTTAAAAATCAATAAAATGAACATTGTTTGTTCAGTCTTCGTAGACTTTCAGTTTTCTTTCTTTACGCTTACTTGTCGGCAATCTTTGCTTCTAAGTCCGCTAGCTTTTGTTCCATTTCAGTCAGCTTTTGGCGAGTGCGCAGTAGTACTTGTGTTTGAACATCAAACTCTTCACGGCTTACAACGTCTAGCTTGTTCAGTTGGCCTTGGATAACCTGGCGAACTTTTTGATCTACATCTGAACCAAGCTCTTTTACTGGTTGAGGCATAGAATCGTGGATCTGCTTAGCAATCTGCTCTAGTTTTTTTGGATCAAACATATCAATTAAAACTCCTGAATATTTACCACTATTCTATTTAATCACACTTGCGATGTCGCCTATGGCGTACAAAAAAAGGCCACCGAAGTAGCCTTTTTATTGTTATTACGACTTAGTGATTACTTATTATCAGCTAATTCTCTGTGCGCTGCTTTTGCTTCATCGACGCGAGCTAGTTTTTCTAGGTCTTTGTCTTCAACAAATACAGGTAGAGGTTTGTGTTTTTCAGCCAAGTAGCTGTAAATCACAGGCAGTACAAATAGCGTGAAGAGAGTACCAATTGCTAAACCAGCAACGATTACGATACCAATACTGAAACGCTGAGCCGCACCCGCACCACTTGCGTACATCAGTGGGATTAGACCCGCGATCATCGCAGCGGTTGTCATCAGGATTGGGCGAAGACGAACCTTCGCTGCTTCCATTACCGCTTCAATACGAGTTTTTTGATTGTGCAGCTGCTCTTCTTTCGCTACCTCACAAATCAAGATACCGTGCTTGGTAATCAGGCCGACTAAGGTGATCAAACCAACTTGCGAGTAGATGTTCATCGTTGCCGCACCCCAAGCCAGAGCTATTAGGGCACCACAGATCGCCAGTGGTACAGATACCATGATAACCAGTGGGTCTTTCAGTGATTCAAACTGAATCGCCAATACCAAGAAGATGATTGCCAGAGCTAAACCAAAGGTCGCGTAAAGTGCGCTACCTTCTGTTACGTATTGGCGTGCTTCACCCATGTAGTCATGGTTGTAGCCACTTGGAAGCTTATTCGCTGCCGTGTCTTCAAACCACGCAATTGCATCACCCATTGCAGCGCCTGGAGCCGGTACCGCACCAATCGTAGCCGAGTTCAATTGGTTGAAGTGAGGAAGAGAGCGAGGCTCTGCCACAACATCAATCGTAATCAAACTGCCTAGAGGAACGGCGTTACCATCAGCGGCACGTACGTAGTAGTTGTTCATCGATTCAGGGTTTAGACGGAATTTACGTTCAACTTGAGGAATAACCTCGTAAGAACGGCCATTCAAGTCTATACGGTTCACGTAGCCATCAGACATCATGGTACCGAGCGTGATACCGATATCTTGCATGGTCACACCGTATGCGCCCGCTTTATCCTTGTCGATGTTGATCTTCATGGTTGCTGAGTCGTAATTCAGGTCGAGATCTGAATATACGAACAGCGGGTTTGAAGATACATCAGCCAGAATGTCTGTGGTAATTTGGAACAAGCTTTCAAAACTGTTTGGCGTTGTTATGACAAACTGAATTGGAAGGCCTGAACCAGCACCTGGTAGTTCTGGCATTTGGAATGCAGTTACCGCCATTCCTGGAACATCTTTTACCAAATTACCAACGCGGTTTGCTACGTCTGATTGGCTTGCTTCACGTTCGCTCCAAGGAACCATAGACGCGATACCAAATGCTTGGTTTGCATTTGGCACACCTGTAAATACCTGTGCGTAAGCAACTTCTGGCTGATCAGACAGAATCTGGTTTACGTCGTTCATGGTATTTTGCATGAAGTCTAAGTTTGCATTCGACGGTGCTGTACCCATCAACATGATTACACCTTTATCTTCTGAAGGTGCTAGCTCACTAGGGATGAATTTGAACAACAACGGTAAACTTGCAAATACGATGATAGCAAAACCAATAAATACTGGACGATGTTGCATTACCGCACCAAGCATACGCTCGTAACGGTTAGTCATGCCATCCAGCACGCTATGAACTTTCTGCTCAAACTTGCTTGGCTCAGCGTGAGCTTTCAGCATTTTTGAACACATCATTGGCGACAGCGTTAGTGCCACGATACCTGATACAAATACAGAACCGGCTAGGGTTAATGCGAACTCTTTAAATAGTGAGCCCGTGATACCGCCCATCATCGCGATTGGAGCGTATACCGCACCTAGCGTGAGTGTCATTGCGATAACAGGCACCGCAATTTCACGAGTACCGATGATCGCAGCGCGGAAAGGGGACTCTCCGAGCTTGATATGCCTGTCGACGTTCTCAAGTACTACGATCGCATCATCTACCACTAGACCGATGGCAAGTACCATTGCCAGTAGTGTCATTAGATTCCAAGAGAAGCCCATTGCCTGCATTACCATTGCCACACCAATCAAAGACAGTGGGATAGTAATGATAGGGATCAGTACCGCTCGGAATGAACCTAAGAATAAAGTAATTACTATCAATACGATTAATGCCGCTTCAAGGATTGTCTTAATAACCTCTTGAATTGACTCGTTAATCGCAATGGTTGAATCGTACATGACGTTCATTGAGATGTTGCTTGGTAGGTTCTTCTCTAGTTGAGGAAGAAGTTCAAGTACATCAGCAGCGATGTTGATAGGGTTCGCACTTGGCGCCGCATTTATCGCGGCTACAACCGCCTCTTGGCCGTTAGCACTTGCTCGGTAAACATCGTGACTTTTCTCAAGAGAAACCTTCGCGATATCGGATAGGCGAATGATCTCACCTTCTCCGCTTTTCACTACTAGATTCTCTAGTTCTTCAGTGTTTGATACCTGAGTATCGGCACTGCCGTTGTAAAGCACGAACTCACCGGTCGCTTGACCCGTAGCTGATTGGTAGTTGTTAGCGTTCAGTACTGTCATTACATCAGATGCAGTCAGACCAATCGCCGCCATTTTTGATGGGTCTAGCCATACGCGCAGTGCGTATTTCATACCACCATATAGATCAACCTTAGATACACCATTAACCGTAAATAGCTGCGGGTTGATTACACGCTCTAGATAGTCGGTAATTTGGCTCGACACCAACTCGTCACTGGTAAAACCAATGTAGAGTACAGCGGTTGTTGAACCGGTAGACATAGTTACGGTTGGATCTTCAGCCTCTTTAGGTAGCTGAGAACGTACCGAGTTTGTCTTGGCCAGTATGTCAGACAATGCCGCATTCGGGTCGGTGTTCAACTTCATGTTCACGGTAATCGTAGATTTACCTAGCACAGAAGAAGATGTCATATAATCGATGTTATCCGCTTGAGCCACAGCCTGTTCGAGGGGCTGGGTGATAAAGCCTTGGATAAGATCGGCACTTGCACCATAGTAACCAGTTGAGACTGTCACCACGGTATTCGTCATTTCAGGGTATTCACGCACCTGCATTTTGAAGATTGCTTGTAAGCCAAGCAGAGCAATCAAAAAGCTGATGGATACCGCTAGAACTGGACGTTTAATAAAAACATCAGTAAAGCGCATTGTGCCTCCAGTTACAGCTTAGGTGTTTCAGATGGTGGAGTGATTGCATCACTTTCAACAACTTTAACTTTGGCGCCGTTACTTAGGCGTACTTGGCCAGAAGTTACAACTGTATCGCCAGCTTTTACACCATCAAGGATGTGTGCAATATCAGCCGTACGCTCACCTACTTTTACAACATGTTGAGCAACACGCTGAACTCCGTCTTCTTCAGTTAAGATGTAAACATTGTCACCATATAGAGTGAAAGTAATCGCTGTTTGAGGAAGAGTAACTTGGTTCTCTAGCTTAGGCAGAATGATGTTAGCACGAGCGAACATACCGCTACGAAGCTTGCCATCATTGTTTGGAATATCTGCTTGAACTTGGATAAGACCACTTTGGATGCTTACTGCTGGTTCGATTGCACTGATAGAACCTTCAAATGGCTTCTCTGGGTAGGCATCAACAAAGATGTCGATAGCTTGACCCACATGGATGCGAGAGATATCAGTTTGAGAAACCGTGAAGCGCAGGCGCATGACACTGGTATCTTCTAAACGAACGATATCCGTACCTGATTGCAGGTATTGACCTAGGTAAACGTTACGAATGCCCACTTTTCCATCGAAAGGAGCACGAATTTCACGACGTTCGATAGATGCTTTTAGGCTTTCAATATCAGCAGATAGAGAGTAGAAGTTTGCTTCTGCTTCATCGTATGCTTCTTTAGAAATAGAACCTTTCTTAAAAAGACCTTGGTAGCGTTTGTATTTTGCTTTTGCCGCAGGTAGGCGAGCTTCAGAGCTCTTTAGATTTGCCTTTTCTACGCCAGAATCAAGACGAACAAGAAGTTGGTCATTTTTAACATCAGTACCAGAACCAAAAGATATTTGGTCAATAACACCGCTGGTTTCGTTCGCTAGTGTTACACCTTGGTTAGGTTCGATGAAGCCGATAGCTTCGATCACAGGAACCCAGTCGATAGGTTGAACTTCTGTTACCGTTACTGGAAACTCTGGCTCAGGTCGGTTAGCCATAAACTCAGCAATTTTTTGTTGTTTAAACATGTTAAACCCAATAACGCTGCCGAAAAGTAGTACAGCGATGAGTAACATGAAGAAAGTCCACTTTTTCATTCTAGTTAGAACTCCAAATTAGTGTGTAATAATCGCATCCCAACTCGCTTCAATCGCCGCTTCAATGGCTTTTTTATCAAGTTGGTAATATCCAAGAGATTGCTTACGGGCCAGCGTGACACTGACTTCTAAGCTAAGTGCTGCTAAAACAGGGTTTTCTAGAGGCTTAAACACCCCTTGCTCTCTACCTTCAGTAAAGAGTTGATCTATTTTGTGGAACATTTTTCGTTCAATCTCTTTGGTCTCATGGCTGCGAATACAAGGTAAAGAGTCGTATTGAGCTCTATTCTTTAAATTGCAGATGTTTGATCCCGAGAGCTCGAAAATGTTGAGCCACATTTTTCTAAATCGTTCTTTTAGACTCATCGAATCTTCAACGCCTTGCTGAATTAAACCAGCATTCCGTTGAGTGACAGCTAAGCGAACTTGTTGTAATAGTTCTTCTTTGTCTGAGAAGTAGCGATAAATAGTTCCTGCCGCAACTCCTGCTTCTTTAGCTAGTTTATGCATAGAAAGCCCGTGAAAGCCTGATTCAGCAATCAGTTTTTCGGCGGCATCTATAATTTGTTGTCTTTTATCTATCATAGAATAAGAACCAGACAGTGATAATATACTCACTAATGAATGAACGTTCATTCATTATAGCCTAAGACCCACACATATGTGCAACATAGTTTTTCATATGTGATATAAAATTCTTGCATAAGAGAGCGTAGCATTCGTGGTGTTGCAGCATTATTATAGGCGCGCAATTGAATTCGCTCCGATAGACCAAATTGAGAACCAAATGAAACTGAACCCAAGACAAGATGAAGCCGTGAAATATGTTTCGGGCCCCTGTTTAGTATTAGCAGGCGCTGGATCTGGTAAAACACGTGTTATCACGAATAAGATTGCTTACTTGGTTCAAGAGTGTGGTTACAAGGCACGCAATATTGCAGCGGTAACTTTTACCAATAAAGCGGCACGCGAGATGAAAGAACGTGTGGGGCAAACTCTGGGGAAAGGTGAATCAAAAGGCCTGATCGTTTCGACTTTTCATACCATGGGCTTAACTATCATTCGTCGTGAATACAAAGCGCTGGGTCTGAAAGCGGGCTTCTCTCTATTTGATGACCAAGACCAGTTGGCGCTATTAAAAGAGCTAACAGAGAGACAGATCGATGGTGATAAGGATCTGCTGCGTGCTTTAATGAGCACCATTTCGAATTGGAAGAATGACATGCTGACGCCAGATCAGGCGAAAGCTCGAGCTCAAGGCGAACAAGAGCAGTTGTTTGCATTCTGTTTTGAGATGTACCAGAAACAGATGAAGGCATACAACGCGCTCGATTTTGATGATCTGATTGCGATGCCAGTATTACTTCTGAAAACCAATCAAGAAGTGCGCGAGCGCTGGCAGTCTCGTATTCGCTATTTACTTGTCGATGAGTATCAAGATACCAACACCAGCCAATATGAATTGGTGCGTCTGCTTGTGGGAGAGCGTGGTCGTTTGACGGTCGTAGGTGACGATGACCAATCTATTTACTCATGGCGTGGTGCAAAACCGCAAAACTTGGTGCTGTTAGGTGAGGATTACCCGAACTTACGCTTGATCAAACTAGAGCAGAACTACCGCTCAACGAGTCGAATTTTGCGTGCAGCGAATATCTTGATCACTAATAACCCACACGTTTATGAAAAGTCACTGTTCTCTGAGATCCCGGACGGTGAAAAGCTCAAGGTACTGAATGCTAAGAATGAAGAGCATGAAGCAGAGCGTATTACAGGTGAGATCATCGCTCACAAGTTTTTGAACCGCACTGAATATAAAGATTACGCAGTGCTGTACCGTGGTAACCACCAATCTCGCTTGATTGAAAAAGCGTTGATGCAGAACCGTGTGCCTTACAAAGTTTCTGGCGGTACGTCTTTCTTCGCTAGAGCTGAGATTAAAGACATCATGGCTTACCTCCGCGTGTTGGTGAACCCTGATGATGACAACGCGTTTCTACGTATTGTAAACACACCACGTCGTGAGATAGGCCCGGTGACGCTTGAGAAGTTAGGCAGCTACGCCAACATGCGTGGCAAGAGCTTGTTTGAAGCGAGCTTTGAGATGGGTTTAGAGCAAACTTTGACTGGTCGTGGTTTAGAAAACCTGCGCCGTTTCAGCGATTGGATTGTTCGTATTTCTGATAATGCTGAACGTGGCAATACCGTTGAGGCTGTTCGCTCTTTGGTTCGTGATATTAACTATGAAGATTGGTTGTACGAAACCTCGGCAAGCCCGAAGGCTGCAGAGATGAGAATGAAGAACGTTTCTGATCTTTATAGTTGGATCGTTGCTGACCTTGAGGGTGACAACTACGACAAAGAAGAGAAGACCCTACGAGAAGTGGTTCAACGTTTAACGCTACGTGACATGATGGAGCGTGGTGAAGATGATGACGATGCAGACCAAGTTCAATTAATGACATTGCACGCATCGAAAGGCCTAGAGTTTCCGTATGTGTTCCTGATGGGAGCCGAAGAGGGTATCTTGCCACACCAAACCAGTGTCGATGAAGGTAACGTAGAAGAAGAACGTCGTCTTATGTATGTAGGGATTACTCGCGCGCAGAAAGAGCTGACCTTCACTAAATGTCGTGAACGTCGTCAGTATGGCGAATTGATAAAGCCAACACAAAGCCGATTCCTCGATGAACTGCCGCATGAAGATGTGGAGTGGGAAAGTGTTAAGAAACCACAATCCGCTGAAGAAAGAATGGAAAAAGGACAGGCACACATTGCTAACATTCGAGCGATGTTCAACAAGAAGTAATTCCTTGCTTTCATCGCGTTATATAAAAGCCAATAAAAAAGGTGACCATGAGGTCACCTTTTTTGAATCTGGCATTTTTAATTACAGACCAGCAATCATGTGCTCGATAGCATCTTTGATTTCATCATCTGAACAGTCCATACATGAACCTTTCGCTGGCATAGCATTGAAGCCGTTGATTGCGTGGTCAGCTAGAATGTCGCGACCTTGGGCAATACGAGGACCCCAGTCACCAGCGTCACCTGTTTTAGGTGCGCCACTTACGCCAGATGCGTGACAAGCGATACAAAAGGTACCGTAAACTGCTGCGCCATCACGAGGGCCTGTTGGTTCTGCGGCTACTGGCTCGCTGCCGACTAGGTAAACTTGGCCAACTGGTTTGATGCGTTCAGCAATAGCATCTTGCTCTGCTTCGCTTAGGCCTGAAGCCATAGCGCCAGTTGAAAAGGTTAAAACTGCGATGACAACGCTTAAAATTCGACGAGACATATCCATTAAACTCACTTTACATTCCCAAGGTAAGTACATGCTTACCAATTTATAGTGTTGGAAGGGTGCTTTGGCTTTATCAGTAAAGAGCAACTGTTAAACCAATGTAAATAATGGGTGATTATATCCCGATAAGTTGTTGCAATAAACAACAACTTATAAGCTGCGGTGGGTTGTAGTACTCAAATAAGGGGTTTATCACATATTAACTGTCGAAAAAGAGACCAAACAGAAAAAAAAGTTAAAAAAGTACTAGACGGCATAAGGTGATATACGTATTATTCCACTCCGCCGACAGGGCATGCGCCTGTAGCTCAGCTGGATAGAGCGTTGGCCTCCGGAGCCAAAGGCCGAAGGTTCGAATCCTTTCAGGCGCGCCATCCGGTCTCTTACTTAGGTAAGTGAGAATTGGCAAAAAGAAATAATGGTGGCTATAGCTCAGTTGGTAGAGCCCTGGATTGTGATTCCGGTGGTCGCGAGTTCGAATCTCGTTAGCCACCCCATTCTTTCTTTACAAAATATCGGTAGCTTCGGCTTCCAGTGTTGATTCATTATTCCCAAGAGTCGATACGAAATTAGTCGGTGAATAGCGCAGCTTGGTAGCGCATCTGGTTTGGGACCAGAGGGTCGGGGGTTCGAATCCCTCTTCACCGACCACTATTTCAATAATCGCTTTTTAAGCGGTTATATAAAAGATTAGTGGTGGCTATAGCTCAGTTGGTAGAGCCCTGGATTGTGATTCCGGTGGTCGCGAGTTCGAATCTCGTTAGCCACCCCATTAATTTTGGTAACTTCATTGAAGTTCCCTGTTTGAGAAATCAAACGAAACGTCTCGGTGAATAGCGCAGCTTGGTAGCGCATCTGGTTTGGGACCAGAGGGTCGGGGGTTCGAATCCCTCTTCACCGACCACCTTTAAGAAAGCTCATCAGAAATGATGAGCTTTTTTTCATCTGTAGATCTCTAGGTTGGAACCCAAGTGGGGTTCGCCTGATGTTCAAAGAATGTCTCTTCACTGACCGCCTTTAAGAAAGCTCATCAGAAATGATGAGCTTTTTTTATCTGTAGATCACTAGATTGGAACCCAAGTGGGGGTTCGCCTGATGTTCAAAGAATGTCTCTTTACTGACCGCCTTTAAGAAAGCTCATCAGAAATGATGAGTTTTTTTCATCTGTAGATCACTAGATTGGAACCCAAGTGGGGTTCACCTGATGTTCAAGGGATGTCTCTTCACTGAACATCTTAAGAAGCCTCAACTAGACGTCTGTGTCAGAAATGACGGGGCTTTTTTACATATCTCGTTTCAGTAATCCTCAATTTTGAATGCTGGGACTTCAACCGCTTCGACATCTTGCCTGATGTCACCTCCGTAAATCTCCCCCTCCATATAACAAGGCAGGCTCTTACCCTTTATCTTCATTATGGTGCTTATACGGAGCGATTTGCTTTATCAAATGTGCAGATCGATATCTAATTTTATATAAAACTAACCACCAATCATTCGACAAATTAATAGGTTTGGTCTAAGGATTTTTATGAAAAGTGAAATTTGACGTTAAATATGTTCTCTAAGGCCTGTATTTGACAGATTTCTTCGAATCTTGTTGTTTAAAAAATCCTTTGATTTATTGAGTCTTTCGTTTTTCTTGTTTGTATTTATCAAAATAATTCATATGGTTGAATGTGTGGTTAGGTTGGTCTTGTCTGGTTGTTTTGTTTGCTTAAATTGGTAAAGTTAGCGTTTGTTTCTATAGTGTTAATTTTTTTTTGGAATAATTATTTGATCTTGGTGACTGGTGGGGATATGTGCTTTGAATGATATGTTTAACTCTACAAGTACGCAGTAGTAAGGGGTTTGTGAGTATTTATTATTGGAAATATAATGCTGAATTTCATTACTATATGCTCTTCGAGTGAATACTTATGTGGCATTTTTACTTGCTAAGCGTTTAATGTCGACTTTTTATCCTATTTTTGTTGCTTTTCTGTGAATTATTTGCCAAATTGTCAACCGTATAAAATATCAGAACAATATTCTGGTAAGAATGGATTCAATTTTGCAGACAGGGCAGAAAGCTGCCAAAGCAGTAGAGGTCTGGTAATGTCACTTTTAGAAGTAAAAAATCTTCGTATCGAATACCCATCTCGTCATGGAGTTCACGCCGCAGTGAAATCACTTTCGTTCAACATTGAACGTGGTGAAATTGTTGGCGTTGTAGGCGAGTCTGGTGCAGGCAAATCAACAGTAGGTAATGCTGTGATCGATTTGCTGAGCCCTCCTGGTCGCATTGCTAGCGGCGAGGTATTTCTGGACGGTGAAAAAGTTTCAGGCTTATCTCCTGAACAGATGCGTTCTGTTCGCGGCTCAAAGATTGGTTTTATCTTCCAAGATCCAATGACTTCTCTTAACCCTCTATTCACAGTAGAACAGCAGTTAAAAGAGACGATTCATGCCAACATGAAGGTTTCGGATCAAGAAGCCTACCAGCGCTCATTAGATTTGATGAACCAAGTTGGTATTCCGCAACCAGAAAACCGTTTAAAGCAGTACCCACACCAATTCTCTGGCGGTATGCGTCAGCGTGTTGTTATCGCGATCGCACTGGCAGGTGAACCTGACCTAATCATCGCCGATGAACCAACAACCGCACTGGATGTTTCTATTCAAGATCAGATCTTGGGTTTGATTCGCGACCTATGTATTAAGAAGAATGTAGGTTGTATGTTGGTAACACACGATATGGGTGTGGTATCTAATGTTACCGATCGCGTAGCCGTTATGTATCGTGGTGATTTGGTTGAGTTTGGTCCGACGGCGAAAGTCCTTGGTACTCCTGAACACCCTTACACGCACAGTCTTATCTCCGCGGTTCCGCGTTCAGATCGTAAACTTGATCGTTTCCCTCTTGTGAGCTACATCGAAGAAGCACATGAGATGGAACCACTTGATGTGAAAAACCATTGGTTGGGTCAAAGCCAAGATCACCGTGATTACACTGGTCCACTGTTGAATGTTGAAAATGTAAACTTACGCTTTACTACCAAGGATTCTTTCTTTGAGAGTCGTCGTGAGTACGTTCAGGCGTCAAATAACGTGAGCTTTGAAGTACATGAAGGTGAAACTTTTGGTCTTGTTGGTGAATCTGGTTCGGGTAAATCAACGATTGCTCGTGTGATTGCTGGTTTGTACGCACCTAACTCAGGCAAGGTAACGTTTGAAGGCGTTGATCTTACGGGACTTAAATCTGAAAAAGAACGTCGCCCAATGCGTCGTCAAATGCAGATGGTTTTCCAAAACCCTTATACATCAATGAACCCTCGAATGAAGATATTCGACATCATTGCTGAGCCGATCCGATTCCATAAACTTACGCGTAACGAGAATGAAACTCGTCAGATCGTTAACGACCTGCTAGAGCACGTTGGTTTAGGCAAGATGGCTGGGGTTAAATACCCACACGAATTCTCAGGTGGCCAACGTCAGCGTATTTCTATCGCTCGCGCCTTGGCAACTCGTCCACGTCTTTTGATTTGTGATGAACCTACCTCGGCGCTGGATGTATCGGTTCAGGCTCAGATCCTTAACCTATTAAAAGATTTACAAGACGAGCTCAACCTAACCATGCTGTTCATCAGTCACGATTTACCGGTTATTCGCCAAATGTGTGATCGTGTTGGTGTGATGCAAATGGGAGAACTATTGGAAGTAGCGCCAACTGAGCAGCTATTCCAATCGCCTCAGCATGAATACAGCAAACACCTAATTTCTTTAATGCCTGAATTTACAGGTTTAAGAGAAGAAAAAGCAGTGGCACAAGCCGCGGTATAAAAATCAGCAGGCTGGAGTTTAGCTTGCTAAAAACAATAAACAGACGCAAATACAACAACTAGGGATCTGGATTCCCGCATGAAGGAGTTATGCAATGAAAACCATGAAAAGCAAATTAGCAGTAGCTTTAATGGCAGCTGGCCTAAGCTTTAGTGCAGCAGCAGCAGATATTACCGTTGGCTACGCAGCTGACCCGGTATCACTTGACCCGCACGAGCAGCTGTCTGGTGGCACACTGCAAATGTCTCACATGGTGTTTGACCCTCTAGTACGTTTCACTCAAGAGATGGATTTTGAAGGCCGCCTAGCATCTAGCTGGGAGCGTGTTGATGAAACGACTTTCCGCTTTAACTTACGTAAAGGCGTGAAATTCCACTCTGGTAACGAACTGACTGCTGATGATGTTGTGTGGACTTTTGAACGTCTACAAGCTTCTCCAGACTTTAAGTCTATCTTCACGCCATACGAAAAAATGGTAAAAGTGGATGACTACACAGTTGAGCTAGTATCAAAAGCGGCTTACCCACTAGTACTACAAACAGCAACCTACATCTTCCCAATGGACAGCAAGTTCTACTCTGGTCAAACAGCGGAAGGTAATGACAAATCTGAGCTAGTTAAGCACGGTAACTCGTTTGCTTCGACTAACGTTTCTGGTACTGGTCCATTTATCGTAACGCAGCGTGAGCAAGGCGTTAAAGTAACGTTCGAGCGTTTCAACGATTACTGGGACACAGAAACTGAAGGTAACGTAGACAAGTTAACACTTGTGCCAATCAAAGAAGATGCAACGCGTGTAGCAGCACTTCTTTCTGGCGACGTTGATATGATTCACCCTGTTGCGCCAAACGATCACAAGCGTGTTAAAAAAGCTAAGAACATCGATCTAGTAACGCTACCTGGTACTCGTATCATTACGTTCCAAATGAACCAAAACAGCAACGAAGCACTGAAAGATGTGCGCGTTCGTCAAGCGATCGTTCATGCGATTAACAATGAAGGTATTGTTAAGAAAATCATGAAAGGTTTCGCGACAGCTGCTGGTCAGCAGAGCCCAACAGGCTACGCGGGTCACAACGAAGATCTAGTTCCTCGTTACGATCTGAAAAAAGCGAAAGAGCTGATGAAAGAAGCGGGCTACGAAGACGGCTTTACACTAACTATGGCAGCGCCTAACAACCGTTACGTGAACGATGCGAAAGTTGCGCAAGCGTCTGCGGCAATGCTGTCTAAGATTGGTATCAAAGTTGATCTTAAGACAATGCCTAAAGCACAGTACTGGCCAGAATTTGATCTATGTTCAGCAGACATGATGATGATCGGCTGGCACTCAGATACTGAAGATTCAGCTAACTTCAACGAGTTCCTAACAATGACTCGTAACGAAGAGACTGGCCGTGGTCAATACAACTGTTCTGGCTACTCAAACCCAGAAATGGATGCGATTGTAGAAGCTTCTAATACTGAAACTGACCCAGTTAAGCGTTCTAAGATGCTGAAAGGCGTTGAAGCAACACTTTACAACGATGCAGTCTTCGTTCCTCTACACTGGCAGAGTGAAGCGTGGGGCGCGAAATCTAACGTAGGTGCAGCAGACGTAGTAAACCCAATGGTTATGCCTTACTTCGGCGACCTAGTTGTAAAATAATCTAGCTTGCTAGAATCGAGAGCCTGAAGCTTTCAGGCTCTCAATATTATTAAGAGATAGATTTAAGTTTCGGTATTTGGTCTTCCTTCAGTCTGGCTAAATACCTTTTTTAAGACTGAATTTTTTGTTGTCTAGTCGCGGATTTCGATTAGATAGTCATGGATAGATAAGGGGCAAGGAATGGTTACGTTTCTGGTCAAGCGCCTGTTTCAGGCACTGATAGTGATGTTTGTGATCAGTTTGGTGGCGTTTGCCATTCAGGATAACCTGGGCGACCCGTTACGTGAGTTAGTCGGTCAATCTGTTTCAGAGGCGGAGCGTCAAGCGCTACGCGATGAACTCGGCTTAAATGATCCCTTCGTTACAAAATACTCTCGCTTTGTAGGCGCAGCTCTACAGGGTGATCTTGGTACATCATACTTCTTTAAGCGACCTGCAGTTGATGTGATTCTAGATAAACTAGTGGCAACTCTGGAGCTGGTATTTGGTGCTTCTTTAATTATTGTTTGTATGTCGATCCCACTCGGCGTTTACTCTGCGATTCACCCAAAAAGCTTTTTTACCAAATTGATTATGGCAGGCAGTAGTGTCGGTATCTCGGTTCCTGTTTTCTTAACTGCAATCATGCTGATGTATGTGTTCTCTATCGAGCTCGGTTGGCTGCCGTCATTTGGACGTGGTGATACGGCCAACTGGTTTGGTTGGGAGTCTGGCTTCTTAACGCTAGATGGCCTTGCACACTTAGTACTTCCGAGTATTGCTCTGGCATCTATCATGCTGCCGCTGTTTATTCGTCTAGTTCGTTCTGAAATGTTAGAAGTTCTAAGTTCTGAATACATTAAGTTTGGTAAAGCGAAAGGCCTAGCGCTAAACAAAATCTATTACCAACATGCATTGAAAAACACCATGCTACCGGTACTTACCGTTGGTGGTGTTCAGATTGGTACGATGGTGGCTTACACCATTCTTACGGAAACTGTTTTCCAGTGGCCAGGTACAGGCTTCTTATTCTTAGAAGCAATCAACCGTGTAGATACACCACTGATTACTGCATACGTTATTTTTGTTGGTCTTATTTTCGTCGTGACTAACACGATTGTTGATTTGCTTTACGGTGTTATCAACCCAACCGTTAACATCACAGGGAAAGGAGCATAATCATGGAACAGACATCGACAGTGCCGTCTCGCTGGGAACGTTTTAAGCAATCTGACATTGTGTATTACTTCTTACGCGACAAAGTGGCAATGGTGAGCTTCGCCATTTTCTCAATCTTCTTGGTGATGGCTCTAGCTGCACCTATCCTAGCGCCAACAGACCCGTACGACGTGACATCGATTGATATCATGGACTCAGAACTTCCACCATCATGGATGGAAGACGGCGAAGAACGCTTCTTGCTAGGAACGGATGAGCAAGGCCGTGATATTTTATCGACTATGCTTTACGGTTCTCGTTTATCACTGACCATTGGTTTCTTAGCGGTAGGTCTACAACTGACGCTTGGTATCATCATTGGCTTGTCTGCAGGTTACTTCGGTGGCCGTATTGATAGCTTCTTGATGCGCTTCGCAGATGTTCAGCTTTCGTTCTCAACCATGATGGTTGCGATCATTGTCTCGGCCATCTTTAAGGCAAGTTTCGGTAGTGATTTTTATGCACAATACGCTGTGGTGATGCTGGTGGTGATCATTGGTATCGCAGAATGGCCGCAGTATGCGCGTACTATTCGTGCATCAGTATTAGCAGAGAAGAAGAAAGAGTACGTAGAGGCGGCACGTGTGATGGGCTTTAGAGCACCTCGTATCATGTTCCGTCATATTCTGCCTAACTGTTTATCACCGATTTTGGTTATCTCTACAGTACAGGTGGCAAATGCCATCATGTCAGAAGCGGCACTTTCTTTCCTAGGTTTAGGCCTTCCGGTAGACCAACCGTCACTCGGTGCCCTGATCAGTACTGGTTTTAACTACATCTTCTCAGGAGCATGGTGGATCACTGCATTCCCAGGTGTGCTTTTGGTGACATTGGTTCTAGTTATCAACCTACTAGGCGACTGGTTACGTGACGTGTTTAACCCGAAAATCTATAAAGGGTGATAGTTCAGTTTGATTTTTAGTAAAAAAAATCACTAAACTAAGAGTCGTAAGCAATTACGGCTCTTTTTTTGCTTAATGAATTTGGAACTTAGTACCATTGATAGAGTCAATAGTACTTAAAATGGAATTCATGTTTTATCGACATTTGTTCGGTAATAATTAACCCCTAGAGGGTTTAAGTGGTGGTTATGAAGTTGACAATGAAGGTTGTATGTCGTGCTGTGGTTAGAAATTATCGTATGGGGCTTATTGCTGCATCCCTGTTGGTATCAAGCCAAGTTAATGCCGAATCGGTTCTATGCGATGCGACTCAGGCAAGCACCAATCAGTTACCACAGCTAGAACAATCATGTCCGATTGGTAAAGGCGTTTGGGGCAATAAAGCGCCTAAACATCATTCAGATAATGAGCTGTTTTGGGTTCAATGTGGTTTGTTGAATAAGCCTTTGTCACTGAGCAAAGCAAAGCCATTGTATGAGAAGATTTCAACTAACGTATGGATGAAGCCCGAAGGTGGAGACTATCGCTGCCTAATTGGTCCTTATTCTACTTTCTCTGATGCGAGAAAAGACTTAGCTCAGGTACGTAAGGTTTCTGGCTATGGCGAAGCCTTTATTCGTATGGTTGATAAATCGAAGACCTCTTCTTCACAACCGGTCGTGACCAAAGCAATGAAGTCAAAAACGGCAGAGCCAAAAACGGTTAAGCATCAAGCCCCAGTTAAGGCTAAAGTAGCAGCGAAACCAGCGCCGAAGCCGATAGCAGCTGCTCAAAAAGCTGCAGTCGCGAGTGCTGCTGCCATTCAAGCTTTCCCTAGTCATGGTGCAAATTCAGACAATGATCTGAACATTGAAATACGCATGACAGCGAGTGTTGCGGGTAGTAAATATGCGATTCCTTATCTTTTAGGTGATGAACAACAGTTTTATATGGAGCAAGGTAAACCTTGGAGCCGACTCGATTACGACAGTGCCGAATTAGTATGTGATAAGATTAATATGACGCTGTTGACTGAAAAGCAGTGGCAAAGTCTCTTAGGGTCGAAGGTCATGGAAAATCAGAACTGGCCAATGCATCTTCCTTATTGGGGAGCAGATAAAAAAGGCCTGTTTACTAACGGTAACGTAAACCAGCTTAAAGGCTCCTCACTACTTAATGTGATGTGTGTGAAATAACGAAGACGTGCGTAAGACCAGATAAGCCTCAGCCATTGCTGGGGCTTTGTTGTTTATACGCCTTTCTTTTCAATATCAGGTCGATTTCCGGATACTCGGATTTTCAATACAAATTTGATTAAAAATAGCTAAAAATTGTTCAAATAGAGCAGTTGGTGCGTAGAAAACCATAACTCAAGCAATAAGGTGATTGAGATTATGAGTTTGAAGAAACGATTAGAAGACGTAGCCCCGCGTTTTGAAGCCGGAGGTAAATACGAAAAGCTTTACCCTGTCTATGAGGCGTTTGCCACCATCTTTTATACGCCCGGCAACGTAAACCGAGGCTTGACCCATGTTCGAGATAGTATCGATCTCAAGCGTATTATGATTTTGGTGTGGCTGGCGACTTTCCCTGCCATGTTCTGGGGCATGTATAACGTCGGGCACCAGAGTGTCTCGGCACTTACATCCAGTTATCAACTTAACGAACTTACCTCGGTTATTGAGAGTAGCTGGCGCTTGTCGTGGGCATTTGCTGATGCACAGTCATTGATAGTAAGTAGCTGGGGAAGTCAAATGCTGCTCGGGGCTCTCTACTTCTTACCCGTTTACGCGACAGTTTTCGTCGTCGGTGGTTTCTGGGAGGTGCTGTTTGCCGTTGTACGTAAGCATGAGGTCAACGAAGGATTTTTTGTTAGCTCGGTTCTCTTTGCCTTAATTCTTCCACCGACTATCCAGTTATGGCAAGCAGCGCTAGGTATCACCTTTGGTATCGTTGTCGCGAAAGAGCTGTTTGGTGGCACAGGGCGAAATTTCCTTAATCCAGCGCTTGCTGGTCGAGCCTTTCTCTACTTTGCCTATCCTGCCAACATGTCGGGAGGTTTAGTATGGGTGGCAGCCGATGGTTATTCTGGTGCAACACCTTTAAGCCAATGGTATGAAGGTGGTAGCGCGTCACTCATCAATAACATGACTGGCGAGGCGATCACTTGGATGGACGCCTTTATCGGTAATATTCCGGGTTCGATGGGCGAGGTTTCTTCATTGCTCATCATGTTGACAGGTCTGATTTTGATCGTCATGAAGATAGCGTCTTGGCGCATTGTGGCTGGTGTGATTGTTGGGCTTGTGGCAACGTCGAGTTTACTGAACTGGATTGGCTCTGATACCAACTCGATGTTCTCGATGCCGTTCTACTGGCACTTTGTATTGGGCGGTGTTGCCTTTGGCACTTTCTTTATGGCAACCGACCCAGTTTCTGCCGCGTTTACTAATCAGAGTAAGTGGGCTTACGGGATTCTGATCGGTGTGATGACGGTCGGTATTCGAGTGCTCAACCCTGCTTATCCAGAGGGCATCATGTTGGCGATCTTGTTTGCTAACCTGTTTGCTCCGCTGTTCGACTTTGTAGTGAAAGAGCAAAACATCAAACGTAGACAGAAACGAACATTGCGCTGATTTCAGTGCAGATAGGGAAAGCGATTCCCATAAGAAAGGCTTGCATCGCTGCAAGCCTTTCAATTTTTATTGCGATTGATTTGAAGTTGATTTAACTCCACTTCAAATCAATTTCGAACGGTTGGGTGTTACCACAATGCTCACCGCACATCTCGTCGTATGCACTGTTGTGTATCAGCATTGCTGACGATACGCCTTGATCACTGAAGTGGTCGCGGGCTTGGTTAACACTCAAAAACTTCATTGGGTGCTGGTGGTCGTCTTTGATTAACTGCTTTTGCTCGCCAATGATTTGGTAAGCCAAGTAGATCCCGCCTTCAAATGATTCAATGAGTAGATTCATAACAAACTCCATGTTGTTCTCGATAGTTCTTTGTTTCTGTATCTACGTTGATGGTTGTTTGAAGGTTCATGTGTGTTAAAAATGAAAAAACCAGAAGCTCAGCTTCTGGTTTATTAATAAGTCATCAAATTAACTCAAAGGTTAGTTGATTTTTTGCATGATGCTCACACGGCCTGTTGTTGATCCGTCTGGAGTCATTTTACGGCGAGTTAGCAATCCTTCGTCCCAGTTAGTACCAGCAGGTTGGTATTCCCATTTAATGATGTATTCTTGGTTATTACCATTTGCATCAACAGGACATTTATCTCCTGAACCAGGAATATAACCATTGTCAGTATCATCACAGAAGCGCACAACTGAGTTTAGATCTGTCAGTGTTGCTTTTGATTCACGTCCTGAAATGTTAAACCACCAATAGTCAATTGCAGCAAGCTCTTCATAGGTATACTTCTTGCCTGAGTCTTCAAGATCTGCCGGTGAGTTTGCATTGCACTCTTTCCCTGATACGGTAGCGCCCTCAGAATCAAATACCATTCTCATGACAGCATTTTGTCCATCAGCGCAAATCTGAGTGGTATCCCAAGAGCCAGTAAAGTCTACGTACCTTTCGTCGCTAGGTGTTTCTACGTGATAGTAGAAATTCAAACTTTCTTCGATGCGATTCTTTCCACTAGATTCGTTTGATGGGTCGTTTAACTCAGTTTTTGAACGAATTTGTGTGTATATTTTTGTAATTGGGTCATAGCTACCAGAAAGGGTTTCATATTGGTATGAAGGGTCTGCATCGCCTTCATCTCGATCATCTTCCAGTTTATTTGGCGTGTAGTGGTTGAGGATTTGTTGATTCCCTTCAATGAAAGGTACCTCATCGTAACGTCCTGGCTTAGGTGTGGTATTTTCTTTGCTTTTATCAAGCAGAAGGTAAGAAAACGGAGCGTTTAGAGTGAAGTCTGGGTGAGCTGTTTGATTGCAGCCTGCAGAACTTCCTGTCAATACACAGTTGATATACTCTTCAGCGTCTGCGTATGACAATAAAGAGTCGCTGTCACTTACAGCAATAAGACCATTGGCTGAATCTTGATAAGTGAAGTAAGGCGTGCCACGTGTATGTTCAAACACAGCTTTAGGGAGCATTTTGTCAGCGTGAACTAACATTGTTTTGTCGTTAGGGCGGTTGTTTGGATCGTTAATATCATACTGTCTCACCATGATTGAGCGAATAAATTGCCCATTTTTCGCTACAAATGGATTGGCATCAGCGCTGCCGCGAACAGTCCCTGATTTTTCTCCGAATGCTTTCTCCATATGAGCCAATGCTTCAGATTCACTAGTAATTGAAGTGACTCCCATCGCTGTCAGGAAGTCTGTAACAGAATCACGGTCATCTAGACTTAGGCTTTTCATCTTCGCTAACGTCGCAGCATCAGGTTCGCGCAGCGCATCTGGAATTGTCAGTACGTCATCAGAAGCGCTACCAGATTGGTTATCTAAAGACTGAAGTAGAATTGCTAAATTTAGAGCTCGGTCGTATTTGCCCGCTGCTTCAAATGGTGTCAGTACATCACGGTTTGATGCTGCCCCTACTTTCAAGCCATTTTCACCACCAATGAAGAAGGTCACCGTGTCGTCAGACTTAGCGGTAAATTCGCCTTCGCTGTTTGTGATGCCCTTTGAACCAGAGCTAGTGCTGTAGTAGATACCTTCAACAGCGGCATCGATAAACTTGTTGGTTGTTGTGGATGGCCCTGTCGGTGTTGTGACACCTGAATTAGAACTGTCGCTACCACAACCTGTTAAAGCCACTGCAATCGCTGCTGCGAGAATACTCACTTTTTTCATTACTCGTACATCCTTCATGTATTAGAGCTAATTGTTTTTTTATGCGTGTAATTTTATAGCGCGCGATTGTAGTTTGATCTTGATTCCAAGTTAAGTATGTAAAATGCTGTTCGGTTAATAAGCATCCCAACCATACGGTAAAAAACAAAAAAAGCCGACATAGGTCGGCTTTTGTATAATATTTCTTTGACTTACAGTGGTTTATCGCATGGTACTTGGATACCAACACAGGTGGTTTCTGAAATAAATCTGGAAAGGGTTAAATGATAAGGCTTGATAGCCTTTTCCAGAAAAGCAGCTATCTTTCGCTATTTTTCCTAAAAATTGAGTTTAGATAATATCAGTTTCCAGAAAAATATCGAATACATTAGCTATTTCTAATTCTCTTTTGGGATTTTAAGGTTAGCTGCCTTTATCTGTGCCGTTAGCTTGTTTCTTTCTTCTTCACTCATTTTCGCAATCAAGCAAGCTAGTTCAGCTGAACTTTCATCCTCACAAAAGAAGTAATTTAAAGGCACACCCAGCTCGTCAGCCATTTTCTTCAATGTACTGATATCTGGCGTATGCTTTCCTTTCTCGTACTGATTCATTCGCGCACTAGCCGAACTTTCATCGATACCAATACGCACCCCCAATTCTTTTTGGGAGATCTTTGCTTTTTTGCGTACTTCCTTGAGCCGCATTGGAATAGGGTTGTCGATCGACATTTATGATTCATACTAATTGGCTCTATGTGACTAAGATTTTCTTAGTTTTACTGATTTCTGTATACTAAGCAATCCTTAGTATTTTGATTGGTATAACTGGTACATGAAACGTTCTATAAAAATCAGTGCAGTAATGCACAAGTTATTGATTGAAAAAAGAATGGATGGTTTTTCTGTTATAGAGGCAAGGGACGTCTCATTAAATGGTGGGTGTGCTACACAGAGTCTTGATGAAGCTCGGAAGAAGGTTTATCGCCAAATATGGCAATATCAACAAAGAGGTTGGCTTCGAAGCGAAGGTGAAGGAAGGAACAAAAGGTATTTTCAAACCGAACAATTTATAGAGCTTGAAGTTGTGCCTCGAAGAAAATCTGAACGTGAAGTTTCGGTAAAGCAATCTACATCGGATTACTCTGTACTATTCCGAGAGAGCAACGAATACAAAGGTGAATTGGAGATAGTGCTTGGTGAAATAGATGAATACCATTCATTAAAATGTCGCTTCCCTGAACTTGAGAGCCGGTTAGTTCCACTGTTACAGCAAGCAAGAGAACGTTCAGCGCAGTTGCTTGGAAAGATGAATGGATTGGAGAATGTCCTGAAAACTCTCTCAGAGGGCGACCAACCGTGTTAAGACAGTGGCAGGTAGAATGTTCTGAAAAAGCGTTACAGAAATTTAGGGCAAATCAACAGCACTTCTTCTGCCAAGCAACTCCTGGCGCTGGTAAAACGGTGCTCGCTGCAACAGTTGCATCAAGGTTGCTTAACGAAGGTTTGGTTGATCTTGTATTGTGCTTTTCTCCATCTTTAACGGTTTCTGATGGAATCAAAAGAACCTTTTCTCAGATTCTGAATTGTACTTTTAATGGCGGATTAGGCTCGATTGGGCAGTCGTTAACATATCAATCTATTCAATTCCTTAATGATGATTTTTGGAAGACGTTACGTAACCATCGAGTATTTGTTGTATTTGATGAGATCCACCATTGCTCTGGGTCTGAACTTGAAAATGCGAACGTTTGGGGTCAGCAAGTACTTACGAAGGTTCAAGGGCTCGCGACCTACACACTTGCTATGTCTGGTACTCCATGGCGTTCAGACTCTCTACCAATAGTTATGTCTGAATATAGTGACCCTGAAGGTCAAATCCTCGTTGATTATCAATACACCTTACAGCAAGCAATTGTCGATAAGGTTTGCCGATCTCCAAAGTTGGTGTTGGTTGATAACGAACATCTTTCAGTGACCAGTGATGAGAAAGTTGAATCGTTTTCTTCAATCTTAGAAATGCTCAAGCAGACCAAAACTTCATATCAAAGTGTTATACATAATCAGGATGCGATGGAGTATTTACTTGGGCTCGGCTGTAAGAAGCTTGCGGAAATTCGAACTCAATCCCCCAATGGTGGAGGGTTAGTCGTAGCCTCTTCTGTTAAGCACGCTCAAACAATCCAAAAGATACTCTCTCAAAAGTACTCTCAATCTGCATCAATCGTTACTTATCGCCATGAAGATCCGTTAGCTGAAATAGAACGTTATCGTCAAAGTGGTGCTCAATGGATTGTCAGTGTTGGAATGATCAGTGAAGGTACAGATATTCCTAGACTTCAAGTTTGTTGTCATATGAGCTCTGTCAAAACTGAGCTCTATTTTAGACAAGTGCTTGGACGCATCCTTAGGGTAAATAGCGGCATAAACCAACAAGCGTGGCTATACACTTTTGCAGAGCAAAACCTTATAGAGTTTTCAGAGCGTATTGAGCAAGACATCCCTGAATCATGTATGTTTTCGAAAATAGAGAGATTGATAGAGTTTGAGTCAGAATCTCAACGTACTTGCCTAACTGGTCACGGTCTCTTAGAAGAACGAGCAGAAGTGAACTCAAAGTTGGTTTGGAGTAGCGCTATCAGTACCGAACTTAACTCAGCCGGATCTCTTAATGCACTCGGTGAACTTCAATTGGGAGCCTTTAAGCAGCGCGTAATCTCAGCCTTTCTAGCCACTCCGTAGTTTAAAAATGATCTATGCACTCTAGTTCAATGCTCATTTCAGTTACAATGCCGCCAACTAAACGATACGTAACTGAAAAATCATGGTTGAACCACGTCAGCAAGAATTAAATAAGCAGCTTTGGAATATAGCCAACACCCTTCGTGGCAGCATGTTAGCAGACGATTTTCTCGGCTATCTCCGTGGCCTAATATTCTACAAATATCTATCAGATAAGCTAAATCGCTACGCTAATGAATTGCTTTTGGAGGACGGTATCCAATTCGCTCAAATTGATGAAGTGAGTGAAGAGGGTCAAGAGTATTTAGAAGCGATTAAAGAAGAAGCTTTAAACGCGCTAGGTTATTTCTTTAAGCCATCGGGGCTGTTTCATGTGCTTGCTAAAGCGGGAGCTAACGGTGAGTTCATTCTTGATGTTGTGCATGATGTTCTTTATGACATCGAACAAAGTACCATGGATTCAGGTTGTGTTGATGACTTCAAGGGCCTGTTCGAAGAACTAGATTTCACCTCTAACAAGTTAGGCAAAACGGCAGATGTTCGTAACAAGCTGATTGCCCAAATACTTGAGCGATTAGATTGTATCGATTTCCATTTGGCCAACAGTGAAATTGGTCTTCTTGGTGATGCTTACGAGTATCTAATTGGAATGTTCGCCAACGATGCGGGGAAAAAAACAGGCCAGTTCTATACACCACAAATGGTCTCGAAGTTACTGGCTAAATTAGTCACCCTTGATAATCCAGATATAGAATCAGTATATGATCCCACTTGTGGTTCCGGCTCCTTGCTATTGCGTGTAGCGAAAGAAACAAACAACCCAAACTTAAAGTTTTATGGGCAAGAGCTGAATTCAAACACTTATAACTTAGCTCGCATTAACATGCTTATACATGGTATTCCATGTAGCCGGTTCGATATCAAAAATGGCGATACCTTAGAATCACCATATCACCTCAATCAACGATTTGATGCCGTAGTAGCTAACCCACCATTTAGTATACCTTGGTCGGCAAGAGAAAGTTTTCAGAACGACGCTAGATTTTCTGAGTCTGGGTTGCTTGCTCCCAAGAAAGTTGCTGATTTTGCTTTCATTCAACACATGATTTATCAGTTAAATGAGACTGGAACCATGGCAGTCGTTACCACATTAGGCACCTTATTTAGAGGAGGTGCCGAAGGTGAAATACGTAAGTATTTGGTTGATGAGGGGCTTCTAGATATGGTCATTGGTTTGCCTGAGAACTTACTGTCTTATACTTCTATCCCGACTTGTGTTTTGGTTTTTAGAAAAAATCGTAATGTTGATGCCCCTATTTTATTTATAGATGCTAGTCAGAAGGTCGATAAATCTAAGCAAATTCCGACATTATCTGAAGATGGTTTAAAGAGTATTATCGAGTCAGCCGAGAATCGTCTTGAGGTAGAAAAATTTTCAACGTTGATAGCTCGAGAGGACATAGTTGCTCAAGACTATAATTTAAATATTCCCCATTATGTTGATGTGGTAAAGCGAGTTACCTTGGAAAGCTTTGAGCACTACCATTCTGAGGTGCAAAAACTGAATGCAGAATATACGGTATATCGCGGAATTAAGGATAGCGAATTCAAGCTTGAGCCGTCGATTATGCGGTTAGGTTATAGTGATGAAAATGAGTTGATTAAAGCTGAGAAAAGGCTTTTTAAAGCATTTAAGCAGCAGGCGTTGCCACACCTAGAATACACCCCAAAAAATGACTGGGAGTGGCTGGCTTTAGCACAACATCATGGTTTACCAACAAGGCTTCTAGATTGGTCGAAGAATCCACTGATAGCACTATATTTTGCTATTGAAGAAGAAACCAATTCAGATTCAGCAATCTATGTATTGATTGACCGAAAAGACCCTGTTGATATCGAAAAACATGGGTCACCTCTAGACCTCAAACCGCACAATGATGTTCGGAGATACATTCCCGATAACCTCACACCAAGAATAATCGCACAGAATGGCCTTTTTACTGCTCATACGAACCTGATGGCTGCCTATAAATCAAAACAGATGATAAAATTCATCATTCCAAATGCACTCAGAAGTGATTTGAAAAAACAATTATCTATCTACGGTATCAATAGATTTTCAATTTACCCTGGACTCGATGGTCTAAGCAATCATCTCAAGTGGCTTGAATCTAAAAACTTACATTAATTACGGACACCCCATGGTCGAACAACACCAACAAGAACTAAAGAAACAGCTTTGGAACATCGCAAACACCCTACGTGGCAACATGTCTGCCGATGATTTCCGTGATTACATCCTTGGTCTAATCTTCTATAAATATCTATCAGATAAGCTAAACAGCTACGCTGATGAACTGCTTTCAGAAGATGGTATTCAGTTCGCTCAAATCGATGAAAAGAGCGAAGAAGGCCAAGAGTACCTAGAGGCTGTCCAAGAAGAGGCGCTAGACAAACTAGGTTTCTTTTTTAAGCCATCAGAGTTGTTTCATGTGGTTGCTGAAGCTGGTGCTAATGGTGAGTTCATTCTTGATGATGTGCGCGATGTTCTGAATGACATTGAGCAAAGTACTATGGGAGCAGACAGCGCGGATGATTTTAACGGCTTGTTTGATGAGCTCGACCTAACATCAAACAAGCTAGGTAAAACGCCAGATGCTCGTAACAAACTAATTGCTAAAGTGCTTGAGCACCTAGATAACATCGATTTCCACTTAGAAAACAGTGAAATTGATATTCTTGGTGATGCCTACGAGTATCTAATTGGCATGTTCGCCAGTGGTGCGGGCAAAAAAGCTGGCGAGTTCTATACGCCGCAAATGGTTTCTAAGCTGCTCGCTAAGCTTGTGACACTTGATAACCCAAACCTTAAATCAGTTTATGACCCAACGTGTGGTTCTGGCTCTTTGCTATTGCGTGTTGCCAAAGAAGCTAACAACCCAGACTTAAAATTCTACGGGCAAGAGCAAAACCCAAGTACTTATAACTTAGCCCGGATGAACATGATTATGCACGATGTTCACTACAACCGTTTCGATATTCAGAATGACGATACGTTAGAAGTTCCAGCACATATTGAGCAACGCTTCAGCGCAGTGGTAGCCAACCCTCCATTCTCTGCTGATTGGTCTGCAAACCCTCTACACCTGAACAATGAGCGCTTTTCTGATTATGGAAAACTTGCACCCAAATCAAAAGCGGATTTTGCTTTTGTTCAGCACATGGTTCATCAACTTGATGATGACGGTACAATGGCAGTGGTACTGCCTCATGGAGTGTTGTTCCGCGGCGCTGCAGAAGGGCATATTCGCCAGCACATTATCAAGGAGAAAAACTATCTCGATATGGTGATTGGTCTACCTGCCAATATCTTCTTTGGTACTTCTATTCCAACTTGTGTGTTGGTGCTGAAAAAGAGTCGTAAAGCAGACGATGACGTGTTGTTTATTGATGCCAGTAACCATTTTGAGAAAGGTACTAACAACAACGTAATGCGTGAGGGAGACTTACAGCGCATTCTTAATGCTGTTACTAATCGTCAATCCATCGATAAGTTTGCTTTTGCAGCAACACCTTCAGATTTAAAAGATAATGACTACAACCTAAACATCCCTCGCTACGTTGATACTTTTGAAGATGATGATGATGTCAACTTAGCGGAAGTATCAAAGTTACTAATAAAAAATGACCGAGCGATGTTAGAAACTGACAATATCATCGTTGGGTATTGTGCCGAGTTAGGTATTGATGTTCCGTTTGAGGTGGTGAAGTGAATAAGCCAAAATCACCAAGACTAAGATTTCCAAATATTAGCAAAGAGCTAACTTCAAATTCTCTTAATGAGCTAAGTCTTTTAGTCACTAGTGGTTCTAGAGATTGGGCTCAATTTTATTCAATTTCAGGGGCAAAGTTTATTCGGATGACGAACCTTCGAAGAGGGAGTCCTGTTCTTGATCTTGAGGAGCTAAAATATGTATGTGTCCCGAAAACCAGCAGGGATGGATTTAGAACTAAGTTAGAACATGGTGATGTTTTAGTTTCTATTACTGCTGAATTAGGAAAAATAGGGTTAGTTCCTAAAGACATTGGTGATGCCTATATTAATCAGCATGTAGCGTTAGTTAGGCCTAAAAAGTCAGATCTTTGTGGTTTTTTAGCTCATTACTTAACTGCACCTCAAACACATAAAAGACTGAATAGATTGAATGATTCAGGAGCTAAATCAGGATTAAATTTAAGTACTTTGAAAGCTTTTCCTGTTCACAGTCCTGAAACTGATGAATGTAGGAAAATCGCTGACTTCTTAACTTCTGTTGATACCAAAATCAGCCAATTGGCAGAAAGCTATCGTTTGCTTAAAGAGTACAAAAAAGGCGTAATGCAGCAGACTTTTGGTCAACTACTTCGCTTTAAAGATGAAAATGGTAATGCGTTCCCTGAGTGGGAAGAGAAGCTTCTGAATCAATTGGCATCAAAAGTAACGACTAAAAATAAAAGTAGGTTAGTAAAGGCTGTACTTACTAACTCAGCAAAGCATGGGATAATTTCTCAACAAGATTATTTTGATAAAGAAATAGCCAAAGAGGATAATACTGACAACTATTATATAGTTGATATTAATGACTTTGTTTACAATCCGAGAATATCTGAGTTAGCACCAGTTGGTCCAATCGGTAGGAACAACGTTGAACAAGGAGTGATGTCTCCGCTGTACTCTGTTTTTCGCTTCAATCCGGAAGTATGCCTGGATTTTATAGCATACTTTTTTAAAGGGACAGCATGGCACAAGTACATGCATAGTGTTGCTAATTTTGGTGCAAGACATGATCGAATGAACATATCAAGCGCAGACCTGATGGCACTTCCATGCCCGTTTCCTTGCATTGAGGAGCAGAAGAAAATCGCCCAATTCTTACAGTCTATCGATACCAAAATCGAAGGTGTTGCAGAACAGGTAGAACAAACCAAACAGTTCAAAAAAGGCTTACTACAGCAGATGTTTGTGTAATTTCTTGATGCAGAGCTCTATTTGCTAGGGCTCTGGATAAAGACAATTAAGGAAAGTAAATCGTCACATGGCTTATCAATCAGAACAACAATTAGAAGACAATTTAATTGCTCAGCTTTGCACTCAAGGTTTTGAGGTTGTTACGTTAAAAGATAACGCAGCGCTTGAAGCGAACCTAAAAACTCAACTTGATAAAGTGAATAAATGTACGCTTTCAGACACTGAGTTTCGTCAGGTATTGGGCAAGCTTGAGAAAGGCAATATTTTCACCAAAGCGAAGATATTGCGCGATCAGCTTGATGTCACCTTGGATGATGGTGACAGCCGACATTTAACGTTGTTGTTTGATGATGCCAGTAAAAACACCTTTCAGGTTGCCCAGCAAATTACAGTGAAGGGTATCTATACCAATCGTTATGACGTGACGGTATTGGTCAATGGCTTTCCGTTAATTCAAATAGAGCTTAAGCGACGTGGTATTGAGTTAAAAGAGGCGTTTAATCAAGTTAAGCGCTACCAAAAGCATTCCTATCATGCCAACCACGGTCTGTTTAATTATATTCAGTTGTTTGTCATCTCTAATGGGGTGAACACCCAGTATTTCTCTAACAATAGCGAAATGTCAGCGAAACAGACGTTTGACTGGACGGATTTTGATAACAAGAGGATTAGCCAGCTTCCGAGCTTCGCTAGTGCTTTCCTAACAACGTCGCACCTAACAGCGATGTTGACGAAATACATAGTTTTGAACGAGACAGGTAAGTTCTTAATGGTGCTGCGCCCGTATCAGTTCTATGCAGTGGAAGAGATCATTAAGCAAGTCAAAACTGCAGACTTGAACGGTTACATATGGCACACCACGGGTTCTGGTAAGACGCTGACGTCTTTTAAAGCTGCGCAGATTATGACTTCATTAAGTGAAGTTGATAAAGTCGTTTTTGTTGTTGACCGTAAGGACCTCGATTACCAAACAGCGTTAGAATTTAATGCCTTTGCCAAAGGTTGTGTAGATAGTACAGACAATACCAATATGCTGTTTCATCAGTTAATCGATAAGCCAATTAAAGGTAAAAAGATTAACGAAAACCGCAACAGCAAACTTGTCGTTACCACACTGCAAAAGCTCAATAACGTGGTGACTAAAAAGCGCTACTTAAATGAGATGGAAGCGCTACAAGATAAACGTATTGTTTTTATCTTCGATGAGTGTCACCGCAGCCAGTTTGGTGATACGCACCAGAATATCACTCAGTTCTTCAAAGGGGCTCAGCTGTTTGGTTTTACGGGCACGCCAATCTTTGCTGAAAACGCAGTCGCTAAGAAATCCATAAAGAAAACCACTAAAGACCTTTTTGGCGAATGCTTACACCCTTATGTGATCGTTGATGCTATTCGTGACAATAACGTTCTGAAGTTTGCCATTGAGTATGTGGGGCGCTATCAGTACAAAGATGGCTCGAACAACAACCTTGATATTGAAGTAGAAGATATCGACACCAAAGAGCTTCTAAGCTCTCCTGCGCGTCTTGATAAGATTACCGACTATATCATTGCTCATCACCGAAGAAAGACGCACAGCCGTGATTACAATGCGATGTTCTGCGTATCTGGTGTGCCTGAATTGATCCAGTACTATGAACTTCTAGCTAAGAAGAAAGCGGAAGGCAAGCACAACCTTAAAGTAGCGACCATCTTTAGCTATGAAGCCAATGAAGAGGAAGAGTACGAGTTAGGCAATGGTGACGAAGCAGATATTCAAGAAGCTGCAGCAAAGTATTTGAATGACGGCGACGCAGTAAAACTGCACAGCCGAGATAAGCTTGAGTCTTTCATCGGCGACTACAACAAGATGTTCGGCACAAGCTATACAACCAAAGATAGTGAGTCTTTCTATAACTACTACAAGAACATCTCTAAACGAGTGAAAGCGAAAGAGATCGATATTCTTCTTGTAGTAAACATGTTCTTAACGGGTTTTGACGCTCCAAAACTTAATACGTTATATGTCGATAAGAACCTAAAGAATCACGGACTCATTCAAGCATTCTCGCGAACTAACCGCTTGTTAGATGAAACTAAATCTCACGGTAATGTGGTCTGTTTCCGCAACCTGAAGAAAGCAGCAGATGATGCATTTACGCTGTTCTCTAACAAGCAGCCGAATGAATCTATTGTTATACCGCCATTTGAAGATCTGTTAGCAGACTTTGATAAAGCTTATGAAGCGTTAATGGCAATTACGCCAACAGTTGATTCAGTTGATGACCTTCCTGATGAAGAGGCTCAGGCTCTGTTTGTTAGGCAGTTCCGAGAGTTGATGCGTCTTAAAAATATGCTGGGTAATTTCGCTGATTTCGATATGGACTCGACCGCAATGAGCGATCAAGAGTTTCAGGACTTCACCAGCAAATATGCCGACTTAAATCGCCAGTTACGTGAGAACTCAACCAAAGAGAAAGTATCAATACTTGATGACGTCGATTTTGAACTTGAGCTAATGCACCGAGATGAAGTCAATGTTGGTTACATTCTTCACTTATTGCGTGAGCTACATGAAGAAGATAGCACTGACGAGAAAGAGCGTAAGCGCCAGGTTATCGCGAACTTGATTGCTTCTGACCCTACGTTACTCAGTAAGAAAGCTCTAATCGAGAAGTTCATGAATGACCATCTTGATGGAATTCCTGCTCACGCTGATGTTGAAGAAGAGTTTGAATTCTTCTGGGAAAAAGAGAAACGTGAAGCTTTAGAGGGCATGGCAACAGAAGAAAACCTAGATACTGATAAGCTAGAAATCTTGGTTAACCGTTATGAGCTTAGCGAAGAGATGCCACTACGTGATGACTTTGTAGGAACGCTACAAACCAAGCCTACGATATTGCAACGTAAAAAGATTGTTGGTCGGTTAACTGAGAAGTTCAAAGGGTTTGTTGATACGTTTATTGGTGGGTTTTGATTTTTATAAATGGGATTGCAAGATGTTGACTTTAAAACAACTTCCAGAGCAAGTTGTAATAAAAGTCCCTTCAGTTAGGGATGATATCCAAGGCTTTTATAATCTATGGAGCCGCTTGTATGGGGTTGAATGGCAAGAATCTAAAAAATATTACATTACTTTAGATTTTTCTAGTTGTAATAATGCAGGTGTTAATCTGACTTCGATTATCGGGGCTTTTGTTTCATTTGTTCGTCGTAAATTAATAAACAGTACGTTGAGGGTCGAAACTAAAACAATGAACCTACCAGTTTATTTAAAACTGAGAAATATGGGGTTATTGGAATCACTTGATAGACTTGATGGGCAAGGGTTTACTAAGAAAACTGAAGATATTATTCCATACCGAGAGTTTTCGCCCGCCACACGAGAAGGTGATGTTTTATCCTATTTGAAACACGAATGGCTTGGCAAGAATAGGCTGAATTTTTCTGAGGAAGTGGAAAGTGCGGTTCTAAGCTCACTGTGGGAGATATACGCTAATGCATTTGAGCATAGTGGAACTCATCAAGTACAGAGCTGTGGTTCATATGATCGAAAATCTGATACGCTTTCCATTTTAGTCGGTGATTCAGGAAGCGGAATTCCTACGAGTGTTATAAATTATATAAAATCAGATTTGACTATAAAAGAAGCTTTGGAGTGGGCGTTAGTTAGAGGGAATTCAACATACACAGCAAACCTTAAAGAAGCTGGGAAAGCAGAACCTCGCGGTTTGGGGCTACATTTATTAACCGAGCTGGTCGACATTAATGAAGGAAGTATGGATATATACACTGATACGGTTTGTTATACTAGAAAGGCTAAACAAAGCGTGTATGCCGAAAATCAGCTAGCGATTCGGGGAAGTTGGATTAAATTGACACTGAACTGTAAGCGTAATGTGATATATCATTTTATAGATGAAGACATCCCTGAGTATTTTTGATTATTGGAAAGGTATTAGTTATGAAAATCGATGTTGCAAAAGTTGTTGGAAAGACTGCAGTCTCAAGGGATGGTGGATTAAAGCTAAAAAGCATACTTGATGTTGAGATTAGAAATGGCACAAAGGTAGAACTTGACTTTCAAGGGGTGCAAATATACGCATCGCCATTTTTTAACACAGCCGTTGCTCCTTTTTTAGGTGAGATGAAATTTGAGAAATTTAGAAGTTTAGTTAGCTTTGAAAACATCTCGCCAGTCGGTAAGCGTCTTCTTAATCAGGTTGTTCATAATGCTATAGATTTTTACTCAAAAGAAGTCGAAGAGCAGAGTGATTTAGAAGAAAAAGTAAGTCGAGGGCTGGAGTAATGGGGATAGTTTTAGAAAACTCCAAAGTTTTTCCTGTAAAGCAAAAAATCCTCCTTGATACTAATGTATTGTATTGGTTGACTTACGCAAGCTCGAGGGTTTTTCCGCGAAAATTAAAACCTCAAGAGTATCAACTAGATGAGTACCCTAGATTGTTTCAAAAACTCATTGAAAATGAAAACGAACTGTTTTATTCCAATTATTCAATCTCTGAATTGGCAAGTATTATTGCTAGAGTTGAAGCTTCTTTGAGTGGTATAGGTCGAGAGTTCGAAAGAAAGAAGTGGCTACGAGATGAAAATGGTAGGGAGTTAGTTCTTGAAGAGTTATCTATTGTTGTTGAAACACTGGAGTCTTGGTCGAAGCCATTAGAGTCTTATGCTCCTCCATCCAGTGAGAAGTACCTTGAGAGGTACGCTCAAGTACATTTGGATGGTTATGATATTAATATTGAAAATGAAATATCAAAAAATCAGTTAATGTACGTTTTAACTGATGATATCGATTTTGTCAGTGTAGATAAATTAAATGTCATTACTGCGAATAGAAATCACCCTAAGAAGCTTGTAAGGTGATGTTAAAAGTTAAAGGGCTGATCGGTGGCAATCACGTAGATAGTTACAAGGTGTAAATATACTTTTGATGTACACCTGTTAATACGTCAGCACTTTTTAGTGCAAATACCAACACTTAATTGAGTCTGCTTGGTCTAGTGGGGAAAGGCTGATGATATTATGACATCTATAGTGCATATTGGAGTTACTTAATCGAAACAACCTTGCTTCGCTTTAGTTGAGCTAACTCTTCACGTAATTGGGAGTTTTTAAACTCCAAATCTTCTATATGAGCCAACGCTTGAACCAGCTTATCGTTAAGGTGGTGCTGTGAAGCAGCGAACAGGGCTAGTTTCTCTCTCTCAGCCTCATACTTAACCTTAAAGTTTTCCTTGATACGTTTCTGCTCTTTGAGCTTGGTGCGCACGGTCTGGATCTCTGGTTGGACTATTTCACCGTTGCCTGCAGCAATTTCTGCTTTGGTCTGTTTAACCTTTTCAACAAGTTCGGGGTAGTAATAGCCACTGCCGTTACCCAAATTAGCTTCTTCCTCAACAGCTCTCACACTGAGCTTACGGTGAGTCGGTATACGTTTGGGTTTTCCATGAGCAATTCGGTCTAAAGCGGCCTCTAGCGCAAGGAGTGTATTTTCACCTTTACCCATCCTTAAACCTCCCTGACGGTTAGTTCTGCTTCAAAGGCCGTAAATGCCATACCAAAGTCTCGCATCACGTTTTCAGCTGCTCGAATTTGAGTAATGTAATGGCTTCTATCCGTGACCGTAATATCGTCTCCTGTTGTCATATAGGCCGATAAACTACGATGCCTCTTTTGCCACCACTTTGCCTGTTGCTCATCAATAATGCTGCTGCCAGAGCTACAATCCACGCAGAATTGGGGAGCGACCACACCATCCATATCGCAGTCATAACCGGATTTGCAATAACTGTGCATTGAACCATGAAGTGTTAGTTTGCCATCCTTTACGGCCTTATATATTACATCCCAAGAACTGTAGATGGTGGGAACATCACCACGCATTTTCACGATGGCTTTACCGTGGGTGCCAGACAGTATTTCATCCGAATGCCACTGTTTGAAGATTTTATTGGCGGTGGTTTCAGCATTAATCTCTTCGAGCGCTTGCTGTATTTTTGTATCTACCTTTAGATCTCGCAGACTCGCCAGCTTACCACCGTTGGTATACCACTCTGTCATCGAGAGATATAGGTGTTTAAATTGCTGTTTAAGCGCAACCAGTGTCCCCAAACGATTCTTCACGCAGTAAAATGCTAGTGTTCGCCTAAATTGGTGAGTGCTCATAGGCCATGGTTTTCCGATAATAACGAATGTTTTTATTCTATCTCGTGAGCGAGGGTTGGAGGCTAAGCATTCTTGATAATCATCTTCCGTGACTAGGAAGCCAAATTGCTTGCAAAAACGCTTTAATCGCGTATTCCAATCCGTGATTACTTTAGGTGGTACTGAGCGCGCTCCCTGATTCAGCCATAATGAATTTGCATACTTTTCATCAGGGTAGACAGTTTCATTTCGCCAGCGTTTAGTCAAAACCGTCATTAAGTCTATTGATGTTTTGGAAGCTGCCGCTGTTACCCACGTTTCGCGTTTTTCTTCTAATTTAAAGGTATGAGATTGCAACATATGATGAACTCGACCGGTTAAGGAGTCTTGGTAATAACTATTTGGTGTTATCTTGTCTAGCTCTGAGTCTCGCATTCCGCTGAATCCACCACAAACAATGTAGCTAGCAGTAATGAGTTGGCCCAAGTAACGTCTAAAATCATTTGCGTCGTTAAGAGTAATACCAGGCAATTTGTCTTTTAGTGGCCGAATGATATTTTTTCGATCATGAGGTTGGTAGTGAGGAACGAGGGATGCGTATTTGCGGGTGTTTATGCTCCCATCATCATTCAAAAATGCATAGGAGGACCCCTGTTGAACCTTTAAATCTAAGGCTCTCTTGCCTTCAATATAGTTGTCTTGTAATGCGCTTTCGGTATTGGCCAAGAGCTCTGCATGAGGCAGTGCTTCTTCAATTAGTTCTATCGCCTTGCCATAGATGACATGGCATAACCGTCCAGGAATGACCAGAAATTGCTGTCCGTCCTTCTCACACAGTTTTTGAGCTTCTTTTTTTGCCTTTATGGGTTCTATGCCCAGTGGTATGTTGTGCCAGCCTGAATCTACGATTACTCCATTGATGGCAACAAATGTTCGAACAATTGTTGCTTGGGCATAATCTTGTTGTTGAAGGTAGCTATCAAGCTTTCTCCTAAATGACGCAGAGGATATCGCAACCAATGATGTTAGATTCTGTTGCATTAATAAAGAGTAGGTTCTTTTCAAGTCTCTAAGTCGAGAGAAAACGCCTGAAAAACTGAGTGGTTTTTTGTTTCTAGTACTAGCGTTAAAAAGCCAACCCAAGGTGAATATCTTGAGTTCACGTTGTAATGTAGGTGCATTATTAAAGTTTGAGAACTTGAGGTTGTTACATTCTTTCTTACGTGAGAAAGGTAAGCAATCCCAATCATCTTGTCCAAATGTTGCCGTTACTTTACCATCTCTATCTTTGCAAATAACAACAGAATCCAACTCTTCAAATCGCCCTTCGTGATACAGAGTAATGATGTCCACGCATTTCACTTTATGTTCTTTGGGGAAATTTGCAGTGTATAGGTGGCTGGTTTTCATTATGATGGCTCCTTAGAATACGATGGAACGAAACCAAGAACGGAGCCAGCACTATCCCAGTAAGGGTGATAGCCTTCATCATCAAGTTTGGTTTCTGCTTGTTTGAGTAGCTTTCTGTCTATTCGGGGTAAGATTTTTTCTTCTATGAACTCCACGATGTTTTCAAAATTCTGACGGTAGTGGTTTGCATCGAGATGTAGGTAGAGTGATTCCTCGATACACGCTTTAAAGCTCAGTAAGCACCAAATATCAGAGATCGATTGAACAATGACCTGACTGGGGCAGCCGAAACAACCGAGCAAGTCAGCACAAGCCAACTTTTCCCCTTCACTGAGCAGTCCTTGTTTAATCGCTTTCTTAGAGTATTTTTCTGACTTCTCACCAAGGGGAGTGGTGCAACTTCCACCGTTGGGAGTACGACTTAAACCAGGTAAGTTGATTTTGTTTTCCTCTTCAATGACCAAAATATTTATATTTAAATTGGCCTGTGCCTCTTTGGCGTTTACACCTGCTTTAATCTCTTCTTCTCGTATCGACATCGCATCTTGCATCATGCCATTGTTGGCTATTCGGTTTCCTTCGCTATAGCATCTTTTCCTCGTGTTAGGGGTGTTGCCTAACATGATGTCATTAACTATTTCTCCTTGGTGATAGGCCGTTAGCTGTGCACCTGTCTCACGAAAGCGGCTTACCATTGGGCGTAATCGGCGTCCAGTTTGGTCGACGAATGCAAAATGCTTGTCAACCCATAGACTTAAGAAGCTTTGCAGAATGCTATTCTTTACTGGTGTGGCTTGCCGCTTAGTCACTGTTTGAAGAAGTGTTGCGCTTTTATCTGTTGATATTAAGCGTGAGGCATTGAGTAAGTTGTCAAAAAATTGCATTGCATATTTCGGAATGTCCAGTCTATGCTCGCCCATCTCAATCTGAATAGTTTTAAATGCTCTACGTTTAAATGAAGGCATGGTGTACCAAACTTCTTCAATTGACATAGAAGAGTTACTTGGCTGCGGTAGTCGTAATAAATCAGAGGTGTTTGCATAGGTGTAATAAGACAATAGGTACGTAGCTGCGCTCATCATTTTTGATACAGCACCAAATAGCTGATAAGTCTGACCTCTCCACTCAAAGGTCATGGTGGGCCGGCCTTTGTTGGTATTGATGTGCGTTTTCGGCGACTCAATGAATTGATGGTAAGTTTGCTTGAACAGACTACGTAGAAAAGGAAGTAACTGATTTAAATCACTGCGAGTATAGGCTTCAAAAGATTCGGAATCAGACCTATCCATCACTGCTATTGAGTTGAAATGGCTGGATGGAAAATCTAAATAATCACGAAATAGCACCAAACAAGAAGAGAGCTTTTGGTGATAAGTTGATTTTTTTAGTGTCCCTTGCATAACTTTTGTATGCATATGAGACATATAACCTTCGAGTGATGTCTGTGTAAAAGCAATCGCATTATTTTGATCACACCAGCGTAAATATTGAGACCAATTCATGTATTGAGATATTAGAGTATTATGACTTACTCCTTCTTCTACCTTTTCACCAAAGCAAGTTTTTATTTGATTTACAAAGCTTTTACGATTTGCATCTTCAAATTGGCCACCTTGCTGTAATTCATGCGTGGCAGGAAAGTACTTAACCAAAAAACGATTAAAGTCTGCGAGGCTATTCTTCCCCGTATCTAACTTAAAACAAAGCTTTGAATCCCAGCCGTGAAGATATGAAACATTATCACTCATCCTCGTCACCTAGTGCCTCGTGCATGATGCTATCTAAAATACCAAACTTCACTTTAAATGCGTCTTTGCGTTCTAAGTAACGCAGATACTTCCAAGTCGTAGATTCGTTTCTATGCCCCATCCAGCCCATTAGCAGCGTCATACACTCCACTGGAGATAGATTAGCTTTCAGCAAATCATTTAAGCGATATGTACCGTAGGTTGAACGTAGGTCGTGAAAACGATGAGTAAAGGAAGGGTAGGTTTTCTTGATAGAAGATCTAAACTCCGTCCACCGTGCTTCAATCGATTTAGCGGTCACAGGATTGCCTTGCTCACTCACGAAAAGAGGTTCATGGCGCTCACACAGCTCAAATCTTTCGATGACATCTTGTCTTAGGGAAGGCGCATTTTCTGGCAATGATTCTAATTTGGCATTGAGTTTTTTTACTCTTTTGATTCTGCGTTCGGAGGTGCGGTATTCGTTGAGTGTAGTTAAGAGTTCTGATGAGATTTCAACGCGTCTTTGCTTCAAGTATTTAGTCTGTACGCCTGTCGATTGAGGGGATAAAACTATCTCGTAACGATGCTCACTTTCATTCAGAGGTGTCGCGGTATTTAGGGCATTCAGGGAGAGCGTTGCCACTTCTTGGATTCGCATCCCTGTATCAATAGAGATTAAGACCTGCAAGCGTAACTCTTCTGATGCGCTAGGAAGGTGATGTGTCAGAATGTTTAGTGATTCTTGAGTCAGTGGTGATAAAGGTCGAATGTTTTTACTGCTTGCATCCTTGGGTACCTTTATACGTAAGTCGTTCGTTTCAACAGTAAACGTAGGATATATGTGTGCCAGCATTCCAGTGCTTTGAACGGATACAAACTCCATCTTAAATGGGGCTTCTTTTTCATTCTTGATTTTCAAGTAACCATCATGCATCAACCACTTGTAGTAATTAACAATATGATTCATTCGCATGCTTGCTGTGCTGTGAGTTAATTCACCATTCTTGATTTGCTTTAACAGGTAAGAGCGGAAAAGATACGTTGGTTTTAGTCTTTTGATGGGAGGGAATTTATCCCATGCTAATTGTTTATCTTCAAGGAATTGATAATAGGCGTAAAGAGCTTGGGAGCAGGGATTAAGGTCTTTGGCATCCTTAACTGCTTTTTGGTAAAAGAGGTAGCTATTAGCTTCATGGTTGAATGAACCATCACCATTGAACAGAGTTGGGAGAGAGCCAATATTCCCCTTAACAGGAGAGCATTGGTAGGTGTTGTCACTGATAGATAGTGCTGTCTGTTTATAGACATTGTTTGATTGTATGAGATACATAAATTCACCTAGAAAATCACTGACTATACATACAGCGTAGTCAGTGAATGATTATTTTCCAGATTTATTTATGTGTGTAAGATGCTTTTCCTACACTAACCCGTCATGGTAACGAATTCTTCGCTGCCCGTTGGGTGAATCGCCACAACAGAGTCGAAATCTGCTTTGGTTGCGCCCATTTTCATTGCAACGCCGAAGCCTTGAATCATTTCATCAACAGTAAAACCGATGCCGTGTAGGCCGACTACAGTCTCTTCTTCGCCAGCACACACTAGCTTCATCTTACAAGGTTGACGGTGCTGAGTGACAGCAGTGTACATTGCAGTAAAACCAGACGTGTATACCTTGATGTTGTCTTTGCCGTATTGCTCTTCAGCTTCTTGAGTCGTTAGACCAATAGTGCCGATAGGTGGGTGGCTGAATACAACAGTAGGAACGAGCGTGTAGTCCATCTTCGCGTTTGTTTGGCCGTTGAATAGGCGCTCAGAAAGCTGACGACCGGCTTTAACAGCAACAGGTGTTAGCTCGATGCCACCTTCCATGATGTCGCCAACACAGTAGATGCCAGGAACGTTGGTTGCTTGGAACTCGTCGACTTTGATGTAGCCACGGTCGTTGGTTGCAACGCCAGTTGATGCTAGGTTGATAGCGTCAGTGGCTGGGTGGCGACCGATAGCCCAAATTAGGTGGTCAACGTTTTGAGTGTTGCCGTTCTCAAGGTGCAGAGTCAGTGTGCCATCTGCTTCTTTCACTACTTCTTTAGGAACAGAGTGCGTGTGAAGTGTTGGGCCTTCCGCTTCCATTACTTCAACCAGTGTTTCAACAATCATTGGGTCGAAGCTGCGAAGTGGTGACTCTTTACGACAGAACAAGTGTGTCTCTGTGCCAAGTGCACTTAGTACGCCTGCGATTTCTACTGCGATGTAGCCTGCGCCGATTACAGCAACACGTTTAGGTTGCTCCATCAGATCGAAGAAACCGTTTGAGTCGATACCGTGCTCTGCGCCAGGGATGTTTGGAATGGTTGGACGACCACCCACTGCGATCAGGATGTGATCCGCTGTGTAGTGTTCACCGTTAACTTCAACGGTTTTTTCATCTACAAACTTAGCAAAGCCTTTGATTACGTTTATTTTGTTATTACCAAGAACGCGATCGTAAGATTGGTGGATACGACCAATGTACGCTTGACGGTTTTCAACCAGTTTGCCCCAGTTGAAGCCTTTTACGTCAACGTCGAAGCCGTAGTCTTTTGAATATAGGTTGATTGCTTCAGCAACTTGAGCACCGTGCCACATAACCTTTTTAGGAACACAACCAACGTTTACACAAGTACCACCAAGGTCTTGAGCTTCGATAAGTGCAACTTTTGCACCGTGCATTGCTGCGCGGTTAGCTGATGCGATGCCGCCTGAACCGCCGCCGATACAGATGTAATCAAAATGAGTCGCCATTACTTTCTCCATTTATTGAAGGCTGTGGGTACAGTGAGCGCACTGAACACCTACGTCCTATAGATTCTTAAATTGTCTAATTATTATATTGAGGGCAGATCGGTTGAACTCAATCTCCCTGTTTAAAATTTATTCGTGTACGTCACAGTCTGCTGAGTATTCGTCGGAGCATGACGTTAAGTTCGAGATTACTCGGGTACGATCCACTCTACTTTGAAGTGACCGGTTGCCGGCGCAATTGCTTCCTTCAAGAATGGAAGAATTTCGTTCATTTGGCTTTCTAGCTTCCAAGGTGGGTTGATAACAATCATGCCTGATGCTGTCATGCCACGCTCGTTGGTGTCTGGTGATACGCCAAGTTCGATTTGTAGAATCTTGTTGATGCCTAAGCCTTCAAGGCCTTCGATCATGTCTTCGATATCACAGCGATTTACCACTGGGTACCAAATTGCGTAGATACCGGTTGCCCAGCGCTTATGGCTTTGAGCAATCGCAGTCACAACATCACGATACTCTTTTGCCAACTCGTAAGGTGGGTCGATAAGTACCAAACCACGACGTTCTTTAGGTGGCAGGCTGCCTTTTAGGCGTTGGAAGCCATCTTCTTTGTAGATAGATACCTGACGATCGCGGTGGAACTCTTGCTCAAGCAGCGGGTGATCGGCTGGGTGAAGTTCGGTCAGTACCATGCGGTCTTGGTCACGCAGGTGCGCATGTGCTACACGTGGTGAACCTGGATAGAAACGCAGTTTTTCGCCATTGTTGAGTGCTGAGATAGACTCAAGGTAGCTTTGAATGTCTTCAGGAAGTTCTGTTTGTGCCCAGACGCGGGCAATACCTTGTTTGTATTCGCCCGTTTTTTCAGACCATTCATGCGTTAAGTCGTAACGACCTACACCAGAGTGAGTGTCATGGTAAACAAAAGGCTTATCCTTCTGTTTCAAAGAATTAAGAATAAGGCTCTGTACGATATGCTTTACTACGTCGGCATGGTTGCCCGCGTGGAAGCTGTGGCGATAACTTAACAAATTAAACTCTCGTAACACTCTCGAATTAGAGTGTGGTTAGTGTAGGTGGGGTTAATTTGACTATTATAACCCCCAATGGACCATAAATTCTCGAACAATTCAGGAACAGCTGTTCGCAATATGCAGTTAGTTATTGGTTCTACTATTGAAATTTGCCTTCATGGGCACTATTTAATAACTATTCGCAGGTGATTTTTTAGGGCGATCCTTAGCCTGATGACTGTAAGACGACCTCATTACAAAAAAGACGAAAGTCTCTAAAGCCAAAGGAATGTTTATATGTCTAATCCGCTATTAACCTTCACGGACTTACCTCCGTTTTCACAGATCAAACCTGAGCACGTTAAGCCAGCGGTTGAGCAAGTGATTGAAGAGTGTCGCAACAAGATAGAACAAGTACTTGAAGGTAATACTTCACCAAGTTGGGACAACCTCGTTGCTCCAATTGATGAAGTGGATGATCGTTTAGGCCGCATTTGGTCACCTGTAAGCCATATGAATTCTGTGATGAACAGCGACGAACTGCGTGACGCTTATGAGAGCTGCCTGCCTGTACTTTCTGAGTACGGCACGTGGGTCGGCCAACACAAAGGTTTGTTCGAAGCGTATAAAGCGATCAAGGCGAGCGAAGCATTCTCGGCATTAAACCAAGCTCAACAAAAAACCATCACTGACGCACTGCGTGATTTTGAATTATCAGGCATTGGCTTACCAGCGGACGAACAGCATCGCTACGGTGAGATCAGTAAGCGCCAGTCTGAGCTAGGTTCTCAATTCTCAAATAACGTGCTTGATGCAACCATGGGTTGGAGCAAGCAGATCACAGACGTCGCTGAACTGGCCGGTATGCCTGAGTCGGCACTGGCGGCAGCACAAGCCGCGGCACAAGCTAAAGAGCAAGAAGGTTACCTACTGACTCTGGATATCCCATCATACCTACCTGTGATGACCTACTGTGATAACCAAGATCTACGCAAAGAGCTTTACGAAGCTTACGTAACGCGTGCTTCAGATCGCGGTCCAAATGCTGGCAAGTGGGACAACACTGAGATCATCACTGAGCAACTTAAGCTGCGTCATGAGATCGCACGCATGCTTGGCTTTAGCACTTACAGCGAAAAATCTCTGTCGACTAAGATGGCAGAAACGCCAGACCAAGTACTTGGTTTCCTTAACGACCTAGCAGTAAAAGCCAAACCACAAGGTGAGCGCGAAGTAGAAGAGCTACGTCAGTTTGCTGAGAAAGAGTTTGGTGTCTCTGAGCTAAACCTGTGGGACATCGCTTACTACAGCGAGAAACAAAAACAGAACTTGTTCGAGATCTCTGATGAAGAGCTTCGTCCATACTTCCCTGAGTCGAACGCAGTGTCTGGTTTGTTCGAAGTACTAAACCGTGTGTTTGGTATGTCTGTGACTGAGCGTGAAGGTGTGGATACATGGCATGATTCAGTGCGTTTCTTCGACATCTTCGATGCGACAGGCACATTGCGCGGTAGCTTCTACCTAGATCTATACGCACGTGAACACAAACGTGGTGGCGCTTGGATGGATGACTGTCGCGGTCGTCGCATTACTCAATCTGGTGAACTACAGACGCCTGTTGCTTACCTAACGTGTAACTTCAACAAACCAGTCGGTGACAAACCAGCACTGTTTACTCACGATGAAGTGGTCACGTTATTCCACGAATTTGGCCACGGTATCCACCACATGTTAACGCAAGTTGAAGCGGGCGCAGTCGCGGGTATCAACGGTGTGCCTTGGGATGCCGTTGAGCTACCAAGTCAGTTCCTAGAAAACTGGTGTTGGGAAGAGGAAGCGCTGTCGTTCATTTCTGGTCACTTCGAAACAGGTGAAGCGCTACCAAAAGAGATGCTAGAGAAAATGCTAGCGGCGAAGAACTTCCAATCTGCGATGTTTATCCTGCGTCAGCTAGAGCTTGGCCTGTTCGATTTCACACTGCACACAGAGTACGATCCTGAAGTCGGTGCGCGCGTACTAGAAACGCTAGCCGACGTGAAGTCTAAGGTTTCTGTATTGCCAAGCCTTGATTGGAACCGCTTCTCGCACAGCTTTGGGCATATCTTTGCTGGTGGCTACAGCGCGGGTTACTACAGCTACCTATGGGCAGAAGTATTGTCTGCAGATGCGTTCTCTGCATTTGAAGAAGAGGGTATCTTCAACACTGAAACCGGTAATCGCTTCCTGAACAACATCCTTGAAATGGGTGGTAGTGAAGAGCCAATGGAGCTGTTCAAACGCTTCCGTGGTCGTGAGCCTCAAATAGACGCGATGCTGCGTCATGCGGGTATCAGCGCTTAATATTGTGCTAGTCAGAATGTGAAAAGAGCCTCCTTGTGAGGCTCTTTTTGTATCGATTTATCAAACGATTATGGATTTACATTGCGGTTGATAGGGTTCTGCAATGAAATCAGTGTCTCAGTCGATTGAACCTCGTCAATCGCCTGCAATTTATCGATCAGTACGAACTGCAACTCTTCGATCGATTTACACATCAGCTTTACGAAAATGTTGTAGGCGCCAGTGGTGTAGTAAGCCTCAACAACTTCATCTAAGGCATTCAGTTTTGCAATGGCTGAGTGGTAGTCGCGAGCTGCGTTAAGGTTGATACCAATAAAACAACACACGTCGTAACCAAGCTTCTTGGTGTTTACCACAACCTCGGTTCGCTCAATAATGTCGGCCGATCTCATCTTTTCGATACGAACGTGAATCGTCGCGGGGCTGACATCGAATTTCTTTGCCATTTCAGCATAAGGCGTGCGCGCATCTTCCATTAAGGTTTTGAGAATGGCACGGTCTAGATCATCCAGACGAGCTGTAGTTGTGGACATGCATAATCCTTAGGGTGAATAAAAAACATACCGACTTTAGTACACATCATAGCCAAGGGTGATAATATTAGCAGCAACTATAGTGTTAGGGTGAATTCAGTGCGATTTTCGTTGTTTTTGATTGTTATGTGTTGGAGTGCTTTTGTTTCAGCTCAAACAAAAGATGTGTTGGTTATTCACTCTTATCATCAGGGTTTTTTCTGGACTGATGATTTCCACAAAGGATTATCAGAAGAACTGGACCGTGATCGACTATCGTATCGAGTTGTTTATTTGGATAGTAAACGAACTCAAAACCCAGAATACTTAGAGCGCGTTTATCAGCTTTATCACACCAAGTTGATGCATGAAGAATTTGCTGCGGTTGTGGTCAGTGACAATAACGCCCTTAATTTAATGAAGCGCCTTGCGCCCGATCTCAAAGATACGCCAGTAATCTTTGGTGGCATCAACAATTTCTCCCCTGAAATGATTGAAGGTTTGAACGCGACGGGCATTACTGAAGATATTGATTTATTGGGTAATATTGAGCTAATTAAGCGCCTTCAAACAAACGTAAAGAAGATATACATTGTTACTGACCATTCAGTAACAGGTGAGGCTATCCGCTCACAAATCGATCGTTCTATTGAGGCTCACCCCAACTTTTCCGATTTGCTGGAGCACTATGTGCCTGACTCTTACCAAGAGTTAATTGCGTTTTCTCAGCGAACCGATCTAGATCAGAGCTTACTCTTTTGGGCATATTATCGCGATGCTAAAGGCAACGTGAGTAGCGTTGAAGACTGGCGACAATTGAACATTAAAACCCAAATGCCACTGTATATGGTGCACGATTTGGGGTTGGGTTTTGGGGCGATAGGCGGTGTTATTCAAAGTGGTGAAACGCAAGGTCGAGATACGGGACGTGTTTTACTAAAGGTATTAGCAAACCCAAATGAACCTCTGCCTTTAGTCGCACCTGGCGCATCGGAAATTAAACTCGACTACCAACAGATGTCACGCTGGGGGCTGGGAACTGAGAATGAGGCTTCAATTACTTTTCTCAATAAGCCTCAGTCATTCTTGGTGCGTTATCACGATGAAATTCGAACAATAGGTTTGCTGTTTCTGGTTATGTCGTGTGTTATTGCGACCTTGGTTTACTACCTCAACCGCCTCAAGAAAAGTGAGCGTGCTAGCCGACAAAGCCAGCTGTTACTAGAGTCGATATTCGATCAAAGTCTACAGTACATGGGTATTCTTGATAAAGGCGGTGTACTGCTGTCGAGCAACAGTAAGCTGCATGAGCTTCTTTATAATCAAGGTTATAAATTAGGAACACCTCTCCAAGAATATTGGGAGGGTGCCGCTGGCGAAGTGCTGAAGGAGTATTTTGCTGAAAGGGATGATTATCCAACCCTACGATTTGAGGCGGAGGTATGGTGCCGTGATCGTGGTGGAATGGTGCTAGATATCTCTTTAAAGCCGATGCCGAACAGTGAAGAGGACACCATTCAGTTCTTATTTGAAGCTCGTGATGTTACCTCGCGAAAGCTTGCTGAGAACAAGTTGTTCCAACGTGAAGCGAATCTCAAACTGTATTACGACAAGCAACCGGTGATGATGATTACACTGGATGTCAATAATCGCATTCAGCAAGTGAACCAGTTTGCTGAAGAATTACTAGGTTATCCACTTGATCTGCTTTTGGGGCATCGCCCTAGAGAATTTTATGTGGATGAGAACGCGATGATTCCTCGTCATATCTTGTTGCAACCACAGCACAAAATTCGCGGCGTGTGGCGTCGTGATATCGAGTATCGTCATGCGGACGGTAGAACGATCTGGATTCGTGAAAATATTCGTCCATTGGTCGACTCGGGTCAGCTGTTGATTGTGGGAGAGGATATTACTGAAACCCGCGAACTTTCTGAAAAGTTAGAATACCAAGCGCGTTATGACCTGCTTACAGACACTTTCAACCGCAACCACTTTGAGCAAGAGCTACAAAAGGCGCTGAAAGAGGTCGAGAGTCATATGAGAACTCATGCGATGTTGTTCTTAGATTTGGACCAATTGAAAGTATTGAACGATACTGCTGGGCATGAAGCGGGTGATGCCGCGATCTTATTTAGCGCTAATCTGATAGAAGATGTGCTTCCTTACAATGCTGTGTTAGCTCGGATGGGGGGAGATGAGTTTGCGGTATTAATCAAAGACTGTACTGAGCGAGATGCTGTCAATGTCTGTCACAGTATTATATCGATGATGAGTGAGAATCCATTCTTATGGGGTGATATTCACCTCAATCTTACTTGTTCTATCGGAATTCGATTGATTGACCATACTGCCGCTTCATCACAAATGGTGCATGCACAGGCGGATGCCGCTTGCCATGCCGCTAAAGAGGAAGGGCGAAATCGTTATCACCTTTATCATCTAGATGATGAAGATCTGCGCCGTCGCCATTTAGAAATGGAATGCGTTAACTTGGTACACGAAGCCTTAGCCAATGATCGCTTGGAGTTATTTGCCCAACGTATTCTTGGTCTAGAGGAAAATAGCAACAAAATGCACTTTGAGATACTGGTGCGGATCAAGAACGTCCAAGGTGAGTACATTTCACCGGGGATCTTCATGCCAGCCTCCGAGCGCTATAACATCGCGCATTTGATTGATCGCCAAGTCGTCAGTCAGACGTTGAATTGGTTGGAGCAACGCCCACATCTCGTTGATGATTTGGGGATGTGTTCGATAAACCTTTCTGGTCACTCGATGGGTAACCGAGAGTTTGTTGAATTCTTGATTGAAAGTTTGGCGAACTCATCAGTGCCTTGCCATAAGGTTTGTTTAGAGATCACTGAAACGGCCGCCATGAGTAATATGAAGCAGGCAATCAACTTCTTTACTCGAATTAAAGAGCTCGGCTGTTTGATTGCTCTGGATGATTTTGGTTCAGGCTTGTCGTCATTCGGATATCTGAAGGCATTGCCCGTTGATATTGTGAAAATTGATGGCCTGTTTGTGCGTGATATTGATGTTAACGAGATGGACTATGTGATGGTTCGTTCGATCAATGATTTAGCGAAGCAGATGGGCAAGCACACGGTGGCTGAGTTTGTTGAAAATACTCAGGTTCTCGATAAGTTGATTGAACTCGGTGTTAACTATGCTCAGGGCTATGTTATTGGTCGCCCGAAGCCACTGGCTGAGCTTGTTGAAGAATTAAGGCAAGAACGAGAGATCGAGTAATTGTTTTAAGTAAGCCGACCGAGCTGTGAATACTTTTCACCGCTAATATGTATTGTTGAGGCAATCAGGTAAACTGGTTGCCTCTTTTATTTTGAATACGACTGTCTGTTGGAGACGACCTTGCAATTACAACTGATTTGCGAAGATGCTACCCAAATCGATCATTTAAATGACTTAGCGACCCGTTGGAATTTATCTCATGATGAAAGTAGCGAGTTTGCCTTGGTACTGACTCGCGAGCGACTTGAGCTACGTAAAGTCGATGAACCTAAGCTTGGCGCTATTTTTGTTGATTTAGTCGGAGGCGCAGTCGGCCACAGACGTAAGTTTGGTGGTGGTAAAGGTCAGGCAATTGCTAAGGCGGCAGGTCTAAACAAAGGCGCAACGCCAACTATTCTTGATGGTACAGCAGGCTTAGGGCGTGACGCATTTGTATTGGCTTCGTTGGGCTGTAAAGTGCAGATGGTAGAGCGACATCCAGTTGTGGCTGCATTATTGGATGACGGCCTGCAGAGAGCAAAAAAAGACCCAGATATCGGCGGTTGGGTTAGCGAACGTATGAAGTTGATTCACGCTTCAAGTCACGATGCGCTGGATAAACTTAGCAACGACCCTAACTTCGAACAGCCTGATGTGGTGTACCTCGATCCTATGTACCCACACCCAGAGAACAAGAAGAAGTCGGCTTTGGTTAAGAAAGAGATGCGAGTATTCCAATCTTTGGTTGGCGCCGACCTGGATGCCGATGGCTTGTTTGAGCCTGCGATGAAGCTGGCAACTAAGCGCGTTGTGGTCAAAAGACCGGATTACGCAGCATGGTTAGACGAGCAAAAACCGAGCATGGCAATCGAAACTAAAAAGAACCGCTTTGATGTGTATGTGAAAGCATCAATGACTTAGAGACACACTAAGAAAATTTTCCGTCATAAATACGATAAATCACCATTTAACACTTGCGATAGTCGCGTTACGGATGTATATCTAACTAAGAATCATTATTATTCTTAGCTGGAGTTGTAGCATGGCTAAACGCTTTTGTAAGTTAAACCGTCGAGATATCACTGAACACCTAGGAGAGATCCACAGCTTGGTTACTGAACCTAAGTTTGTGTGTCGTTCTTGTGCGCGTTCTTCGGCGGATCAAGCTAACCTATGCAAACCAACCGCAATTCCACCTCTTGGTTGTCAAAATAAACCCGTTGAAGAAAAAGCCGCATGCGGCCTGTTAGCGGAAACATTACCTGTACCCGAGCTATCACTTGCTGAAATCAACGAGACTCTTGAACCTGTTGTTCAAATGTTCGATCCAGCCGTTGCTGATATTGCCGCTGATGTTGTAGATAAAAAAGCACCACAGAAAAAAGCCAAACTGAAAAAACGAATCGCTAATGCGAGTGGTGATGAAAAAGCCGACCTCAAGCGAGCGAAGAAAGCGGCCAAAAAACAAGAGAAGTACAACAAAAAACTCGCGAAGATGATTAAGAAGCAGCAAAAGCTGTTTAAGAAAAGTCAAAAACTGGAAAGTAACCTTGAACGTATCAACCTACAACTTGATGACGTCGCTTTCACTGAAACCAAGACTCAGGTAGTGAGCCATAGTCACATTCACTGAAACTGGTACGGATAACTTATTGCTACAACGATGATTTAAAAAGAGCGACCTTAGGTCGCTCTTTTGCTTTTTTGGGTTATCAGAGCTAACTCATTTAGCTCTGTTCACTTAGCTTAGTTTAGTTAGCTTAGTTTAGTTAGCTTAGTTTAGTTCACTTAGCTCAGTGAAAGCGGTTAGGCGTTGCTTGTGGATCTCGCAACACGCTTTTTCACCCATGTCTCGTTGACGAACAGAGAGAACAAGATAACCGCGCCGCCAATGGCCAATCGAACCAAGTCGACGTCTCTGTTCCAAATCAGAATGTTCACTACAAGGCCGGCTGGAACTAAGGCGTTGTTCATTACAGCCAGTGCACCAGCATTCACCATGCATGCACCTTTATTCCACATAAAGTAACCTAGCCCCGAAGCAATCAAGCCAAGATAAATCAGGATGCCCCATTGAAGCGTGGTTGTTGGCAGCTTCTCAGGGTTACCTAAGAGTATGAAAGCAACCGAAGCGACGCATAACGCACCCAAATAGAAGTAACCAAATACTGTGCGCTGAGGTAACTCTGTCGATTCCTTCTCCATCACTACTTTGTAAGCAACTTGGCCGATAGCAAAGCACAGGTTTGCACCTTGGACTACGAGGAAACCGACTAAAAAGTTTTCGTTGATACCCGCGAATTTAATGAATACAGCGCCCAATACAGCAATCGCCGCTGTCACTAAATACCACGGAGAGAATTGTCCTTTGAGGAAGTCATAAATAAGCGTGACGTAAATTGGGGTAAAAACGGTAAACAGAAGGACTTCAGGAACGGATAGCAGCAAGAAAGATTGGTAATAGAAGCAGTACATCAGCCCAAGCTGGATACCACCAATCGTCATCAACTTAGCTATCAGCTTACGCGAGATACCTCGAAACTTCAGGAAAGGAAGAAATACAATGCCAGCAAGGGCAACACGCATTAATACAGAGAACCAAGAATCAACCTGACCAGCAAGGTAAACGCCGATCAGGCTAAAAGAGAAGGCCCATAAGAGGGTAACACTAGCTAAATAGCTCATATAAAAACTTCGTTAATAAGATATGAGCTGTATGTTACCTAACCTTAATTCATTAGTCTTCTGAATCTCTTAGAGGCACGACCAGCATATCAACCGGCGAGGCATTGATCAGTTGTCGTGTTGAAGAGAGCAATTTGCTCCAGAAGTCTTGATGGTGCCCACAAACCACTAAATCAACATTGAATTCATTGATGGTGTCACACAGTTCATGACTCAGGTCGCCGCTGCCCACTAAGGTGTGGGTAATCGGGTATTGAGCGTGTTCTGCAAAATTTTGTAGCTGAACTCGAGATGCTTCCATCGCGTTGTGCTGGGTTTCTGCCATGTTGATATCAATAAGGCCGGTATAGAGCTCTGCATAATTAATATCGATATGGATAAAAGAGACTTTGGCTTCCAATGGCTTAGCCAATGCTACCGCTTTATCCACAAGTAATTTGCTGTCATCTGATAAATCGACTGCGACCAAAATATGTTTGTAACTCATATCGCTACCTCTTCTATTCATTGCCTAACTAAAGACTAGCACTATGCAATCCCTTTTTTTGCTGAAGTGATCTCATATCCACTGTCTTGCGTAATGTTTGCTCGAAATATTGGTTAACTAATGGCCTGCGAGATATTCATAAAATAGTGATATAGTAGAGAAAACTGAAGATGTAATTAGGAGTCTTAAATGCTATCAAAAACTATGGTAGAGCAACTGAACGATCAAATTAATCTAGAATTTTTCTCATCCAACCTATACTTACAAATGAGTGCTTGGTGTGAAGACAAAGGATTTGAAGGTGCAGCAGAGTTTCTGCGTGTTCATGCAGTAGAAGAAATGGAACACATGCAGCGTCTTTTTACTTACGTAAGTGAGACAGGTGCAATGCCAATTTTAGGTGCGATTGAAGCGCCAAAACATGAATTTGATAGCCTTGGGGCTGTGTTCCGTGAAACTTACGAACATGAGCAAATGATTACTCAAAAGATCAACAAACTGGCTCACGTTGCTTTCAGCACACAAGATTACTCAACCTTTAACTTCCTGCAATGGTACGTTGCAGAGCAACACGAAGAAGAGAAGTTGTTTAAAGGTGTATTGGATAAGCTAGAGCTTGTTGGTGAAGACGGTAAAGCATTGTTCTTTATTGATAAAGACCTAGCGCAATTGGCAAAAGATGGTTCATCTTCAATTATGGAAGCTCCTGCCGTTTAGGTAGTACGAGAAAGACACTGATTATCTTTTTCTTTTGAGTTTTCTTATGAAGATGTAAGGAGGAAAGGATGATCAGCGGCGACACTATTCTATTTGCACTAATGGTTGTGACTTGTGTGAACTGGGCGCGTTATTTTACTGCGCTAAGAACACTCATTTATATTATGCGAGAAGCACACCCTCTACTATATCAACAAGTAGATGGAGGCGGTTTTTTCACAACCCATGGCAATATGACCAAACAGGTTCGTCTGTTTAGTTACATCAAAAGCAAAGAGTATCACCACCATCACGACGAAGTTTTTACGTCGAAGTGCGATCGTGTAAGGCAGTTATTCATACTCTCTTCTGCTCTGTTAGGTGTAACGTTGCTGTCTTCTTTCATCGTCTAAGCCATTTACTACGATTGAAGTAGAGCTTAGATTTTTGGTGTAAAGCTTCGGTTGTTGGTTCGCCAAGCCAAACAGTGGCTTGCTGCTGTCTGCAAATCGTACAATTGAACATCAATTGCAAAGTTTAAAATTGCCGCTAAAATAGCGAGCAATTAGTAAGGATGTGCTGTTTATGCACATCCTTTTTTATTGATGGCATTTCGAGAACAGGGCGTACTCGGGCTGCACAAGTGAAGAAAAGCAGAACCACATGAGTGAAAAATTTGATGTAATCGTAATTGGTGCGGGCGCCGCGGGCTTAATGTGCGCTGCGGAAGCGGGCAAACGCGGCCGACGAGTGCTGGTGGTTGATCATGCAAAGAAACCGGGCAGAAAAATTTTAATCTCAGGTGGCGGTCGTTGTAACTTTACTAACTATGATGTTTCAGCCAACAATTTCCTGTGTAACAACCCTCACTTCGTGAAGTCAGCTTTATCTCAATACACCAACTGGGATTTTATCTCGATGGTGAGCAAGTACGGCATTGAGTTCGAAGAGCGCGATCACGGTCAGTTGTTCTGTGTGAATGACCACACAGCAAAAGACATCGTGAGCATGCTGCTTGACGAGTGTAAGCAAGCGAAAGTCGAACAACGCTACCGTTGTGATGTTCACTCCATCGAAAAAACAGACGCTGGCTTCAAGGTGCACCTCAATACCGACGAAGTTGAGTGTGACTCACTCGTTGTAGCGACAGGCGGTTTGTCTATGCCTAAGCTAGGCGCAACGCCATTTGGCTATAAGATTGCAGAGCAGTTTGGTTTGTCTGTAATGCCAACTATTGCAGGTTTAGTGCCATTCACTCTGCATAAAGAAGACAAAGAAGCTTTCGCTGAGCTTTCTGGTATCGCAATTCCTGCTGAGATCACAGCGCAAGACGGCACTTTATTTAAAGAAGCGTTGCTGTTTACGCACCGCGGCTTATCTGGTCCTTCGGTACTGCAAATCTCTTCATTCTGGAAAGCGGGTCAGTCGGTTTCTATCAACCTAGTACCTGAAGTGGACGTTGCTGAACTGCTTGAAAATTCTCGCGAGAAACACCCAAATCAGAGCCTGAAAAATACCTTGGCGAAAGCACTACCAAAGCGTTTTGTGGAAGTGCTGATTGATCGTAAAGAGCTTGAAGACAAGCCGCTTAAACAGTTCAACGAAAAGCAGCTTAGTGGCATCGTTGAGCACCTAGAGAACTGGAAAATTGCACCCAATGGCACGGAAGGTTATCGAACTGCCGAAGTGACTCTAGGCGGAGTGGATACTGATCACCTATCTTCGAAAACCATGGAGTGTAAGAGTGTGTCTGGCCTCTACTTTATCGGTGAAGTAATGGACGTAACGGGTTGGTTAGGGGGCTATAACTTCCAATGGACGTGGTCGTCTGGTTGGGTTGCAGGCCAAAACGTATAGCACAGTGGCACTGGCTAAGCTTATTCATTTAGAACATTTTCAGTCAGTAGAAAGAATGACTTCGTCACAAATGATAAAGATTATAAGTGATTGATGTTTTAATTATTTAAATGAGGGGTTTGCAATGAATCAGACAAAAGTAAAAAGCATTCTATTGGCAGCAGGAGCGATGAATGTTGGTGCTGTTTTACTGTTTTCACGCTTTTTTACGAATAGTGCCATTAACGAAGCCGATCCCGTAGTAATGTCCAACTTTGGACTGATTATGATCGTCGTTTGGGGTCTAGCGTACCTTGGGGCTGCAACAATCAATGCGAACATCAAATATCTTGCTGGTGCTTTCTTTATTGAAAAGTTGGTTTATGTGGTTGTTTGGGTGAATTGGCTTTCCAATAATACGCTATCACCAGTATATGAAGCGGATACGATGGCTGGCGTGTTTTACACAATTTATGGCGTAAATGATTTTATATTTATGATCTTGTTTTTCATGATATTTAAGTCCAAATTTGATATGAAAAACAACGGTTGAATATCGAACATTGAGACTTACAACTTAATGTTATCTTACAGAAAAATGGCGAGTCATATGACTCGCCATTTTTGTATCTAACATCTAATTGAGAAAATTAGACTATATCGATAGCTTTTCGTGCTCAATCGAGTCTTTTAGCTCTTATTTACGTAGGGTTTTTCTTTGAAAACTTGATCTGTTGAATCACCAAACCAGCAATGATTAGCAGTAAGCCAAACAGTGTCGCTGGGTGAATCTCTTCGCCAATGATGGTTGAAAGTAGCATTAGCGAAATAAACGGTGAGGCAAAAATTAGGTTGCTGATACGTGCCGTATTGTTGGTTAGCTTGAGTGCTGATAGCCACAAGACAAAGGTAATGCCCATCTCGAACAGGCCAACATAAGTCACAGCCATCCAACCTTTCGCTGTGATTTGGCTAAAACTCTCGCCTTCGTAAATGGTTAAACCGATCGCGAAGGGCAATGCCACTAAGAACCCAAGTAATACACCCACCACCGGGTCAGCCTTGTTTTTGGTATTGAGAATCCAGTAGCCCGCCCAAAGCAAGGTTGAAAGCAGCGCCAGTGCCACACCGAGTGGGCTATCGAACTGCATGCCTAATACATCACCTTTGGTGGCAATGACTACCACACCCGCATAGCTGAAGGTACACGCAATCCAATCTTGTTTACGAATCTTTTGTCCCAGAAACACCGCAGCCATTAAGGTTAGCGTGATAGCCCAGCTGTAGTTAATGGCTTGAGCTTGAGATGCAGGCAGCAGGTCGTAGGCTTTGAATAGAATCAGGTAATAGGCCAGTGGGTTAACCAAACCGAGCAGTAAGTAATACCAAGGGTTTGAAAGAAACGTGGTACTCAGCTGAGAAAGCTTGCCTTGAAACGCGCAGACTGCGATCAGCGCAATCGACGACACAATGCTGGCGATGGTCAGCATTTGAATCGGTGAAAACTCAGCAAGGGTCAGCTTAAAAGCAGTAGCGACTGTTGACCACAGTAATACCGCAGCAAGGCCAAAGCCCAAGGCACGACGTTCGTTCATAGCAACTCATTCTAATTTGATGGGGCAGAATACGGAGCGCTTAGTCTATCTGTCGAATTTTAATACGGCAAACTGGACATTTATCCAGTATCAAAATACCCTTTAATGAGTTATTTCCAATTAGGCTAAATCATTATCATGCAATGGATTATTGAACATCAGGCAACGCTTATTGCTGCTATTTCCGGCGCGCTCGTCAGCGGCGGTGTCGTGGGTTGGTGGATCAAACTGAAGTTCTCTTTTCAGCAGCGACTTCTTGAACAGCAATTAGAGTCCGACCGTTTGCTGCATGAGTCACAACAATCTCAGCTCAAATCTTCACTCGCAGAGGCACAACAAGAGCTCAATGAGTTGGATGATGATCGAGACAAAGCGGCATTTGAACTTAAGCAGGCGCATGGCAAGGTGATGGCTGCGATGGAGAAGCTGCGCTATTTTGAAGCCGTGAAGCAAGAGCGTCAGCAGTATGCCGATGATATCAATGTTCTTAAGGAGCATAAGTCTGAGTTGGAGGCTGAGCTTCGCGAGCAAGAAGCTAGGCACGACCAAGAAAATCTCGCCAACAGTGAAAAACTGCAGCTGTTAGAGCAGGCAGAGTCCCGATTGAAGCAGCAGTTTGAACTGTTAGCGAATCAACTGTTTGAGAGCAAAACCGCTAAGGTCGATCAACAGAACAAGCAAAGCCTAGAGGGTTTGTTATCACCGCTGAGAGAGCAGTTAGAGGGCTTTAAGAAGCAGGTTAATGATAGCTTTAGCCAAGAAGCCAAAGAGCGTCACACCTTAGTGCATGAGCTTAAAAACTTGCAGCGCCTCAATGAGAGCATGACGCGTGAAGCGGTTAACCTGACTCAAGCGCTAAAGGGTGATAATAAACAACAAGGTAACTGGGGCGAGGTGGTACTGGCTCGCGTGTTGGCGGATTCTGGCTTACGAGAAGGCCATGAATATCAAACGCAGGTGAACCTGCAAAACGATGCCGGCAAGCGTTATCAACCCGATGTAATTGTCCATCTGCCACAAGATAAGCAAGTGGTGGTCGATTCGAAAATGGCTTTGGTGGCATTTGAGCGCTACTTCAACGCTGAGACCGATCAACAACGCGACGCAGCACTGCGTGATCATCTAGCTTCACTGCGAGCGCATATTAAAGTCTTGAGTCAGAAGGATTATCATCAGCTCAAAGGTATACAGAGCCTTGATTATGTATTGATGTTTATTCCGGTAGAACCCGCGTTTCAAGTCGCGATTCAAGCTGACCCTAGCTTGGTCAAAGACGCGATGGAACAAAACATTATCTTGGTCAGCCCTACGACCTTGCTGGTGGCACTGCGTACCATTGATAACTTGTGGCGCAACGAAAGACAGAACCAGAATGCACAAATCATTGCGGAGCGGGCGAGCAAACTTTACGACAAGCTGCGCTTGTTTGTTGATGATATGGAAGGTCTTGGTAGCTCATTAGACAGAGCTAATCAAAGCTACCAAGGTGCCATGAATAAGCTGGTGACTGGTCGTGGTAACGTGATTCGTCAGGCCGAAAGCTTTAAGCAATTGGGTGTTGAGGTGAAGAAACCTATCTCGGTTGGCTTGGCGGAAATCGCTCAAAATGAGGCTTTTTCAGAAAATGCCTCCTTAGTAGAAAGACAACCCGCTGAGGATAAAGTAAACTAATCGGCCGCAGCGCCTCTAAAGAGAGAGTGTACTGTCGATGAGAACTTACCATGGTAGATAACAGCATTATGGACACAAGCGTGCAGACAAATTCAGCAGTAGAGTCAGAAACCACACACTTTGGTTTCGAAACAGTCGCGAAAGACCAAAAAGTCGCGAAAGTAGCAGAGGTATTTCACTCTGTAGCCGCTAAATACGACATCATGAATGACTTAATGTCGGGTGGTGTTCACCGCTTGTGGAAGCGATTCACGATTGATTGCAGTGGCGTGCGCCCTGGTCAACGTATCCTCGATCTTGGTGGTGGTACTGGCGACCTTACTGCGAAATTCTCGCGCATCGTTGGTGAAAAAGGCCACGTGGTTCTTGCTGATATCAACAACTCAATGCTGAATGTTGGCCGCGATAAACTGCGTGATAGCGGTATTGTTGGCAACGTACATTACGTTCAAGCCAATGCTGAAGAGCTGCCTTTCCCAGATAACTACTTCGATTGCATTACCATCAGCTTCTGTCTGCGTAATGTTACCGACAAAGACCAAGCGCTGCGTTCAATGTACCGCGTACTTAAGCCGGGCGGTCGTCTGTTGGTTCTTGAGTTTTCTAAGCCAGTGCTTGAGCCACTATCAAAGGTTTACGATGCATACTCTTTCCACCTATTGCCAAAAATGGGTGAGCTGATTGCTAACGATGCAGATAGCTATCGTTACCTTGCAGAATCAATCCGTATGCACCCTAACCAAGAAACCTTGGAAGGCATGATGCAAGAAGCGGGTTTTGAAAATACTAAATACTTCAACCTAACGGGCGGCATTGTTGCGCTGCACCGTGGTTACAAGTTCTAGTCGAACTTGGTAGCAGGCTCGTTGAGTGTGCTAAAAAATAAGAATAAAGATACAACGGATAGGTTAACGCTTATCCGTTTTCAAAGGTAAGGACAGTCATGCCATTTGATCCATTGGTCACCGCGGTTATTGAAACCTCTTTAAATACTTTCGTGAACGATGATCCAGCTTTGGTTCGTCGTTTGTCTCGTTTAAAGGGGCAGATCATTCAAGTTAATTTGAAAGAGCTGAACAAAACTCTCACTTTCGTTTTTAGCCAACAAATCGATGTGTTGTCTGACTACGAAGGACAACCTGATTGCTACCTATCTTTGAACCTCTCGGTACTGCCAGAACTGCGTGAGCAATCGAACATCACCAAGTTGATCAAGCAAGATAAGCTGATCTTAGAGGGTGATATTCAACTGGCTCAGAAATTTGCTCAGCTAATGACAGACTGCAAGCCTGACTTGGAAGAGTGGCTATCGCGCGTGACTGGAGATGTGGTTGCCCATACCTTGGTACAAGGCGTTAAGAATGTTGGTGGCCTTGTGGCTAAGCAAGCGACTAAGCATCAAAACCATCTCGCTCAGGTATTAACTGAAGAGTGGAAGATTGCACCAGCGCCATTAGAAGTGGCACATTTTTGCGATCAGGTTGACGACGTGAAAAGCTCAGCTGCACGTCTTGAAGCTAAACTGAACGCTCTGTTGGAGAAAGCATGACCCCAACAGAACTGAAACGTCTTTATCATATTATCAAGGTACAGTTGGAATACGGCCTTGATGAGTTGATGCCTGAGCACCAGTTGACCAAGGCTCCTTTGCTGGCGAGAAAGTCACTGTTTTGGCTCAAGAACAAACATCAAGATAAAGAGTTGGGTCATCGCTTGCGTTTAGCGTTGCAAGAATTAGGGCCTGTTTGGATTAAGTTTGGTCAGATGATGTCAACGCGTCGCGACCTATTTCCTCCTCATATCGCTGACCAATTGGCTTTATTACAAGACCAAGTGGCGCCATTTGATGGTCAATTGGCTAAGCGAGACATGGAAAAAGCGCTCGGTGGTAGCCTAGATAACTGGTTTACCGACTTTGATATCGAGCCATTGGCTTCTGCTTCTATCGCTCAGGTGCATACCGCGAAGCTCAAGGAGAGTGGTCGCGAGATTGTTCTGAAGGTTATTCGCCCTGATATTCGCCCGGTGATTGACGCAGATCTAAAACTGATGCACCGAATGGCGCGTATAGTCGCTAAGTCGCTTCCTGAAGCACGTCGTTTGAAACCGGTTGAAGTCGTTCACGAGTACGAAAAAACGTTACTTGATGAACTAGACCTGCGCCGAGAGGCGGCCAATGCGATTCAACTACGACGTAATTTTGAAGGCAGTGAAGAGCTGTATGTTCCAGAGGTTATCCCTGATCTAAGCAGCGAAACCCTGATGGTGTCAGAGCGTATCTACGGTATTCAAGTATCCGATATTGAAACGCTAGAAGCCAACGGCACCAACATGAAATTGCTCGCGGAACGTGGCGTGACGGTATTCTTCACCCAAGTATTCCGAGACAGCTTTTTCCATGCAGACATGCACCCGGGCAACGTATTCGTTAACCCAGAGAATCCAGATAACCCTCAGTGGATTGGTTTGGATTGTGGCATTGTCGGCACGCTCAACAGTGAAGATAAGCGCTATTTAGCAGAGAACCTGTTGGCTTTCTTTAATCGAGATTATCGTAAAGTCGCCGAGCTGCACGTTGATTCGGGTTGGGTGCCACACGACACCAACGTCAATGATTTTGAGTTCGCGATCCGTATGGTGTGTGAGCCAATTTTTGCAAAACCACTTGGTGAGATCTCATTTGGCCATGTGTTGCTAAACTTATTTAATACAGCAAGACGTTTCAACATGGAGGTTCAGCCTCAGTTGGTGCTTCTGCAGAAGACCTTGTTGTATGTGGAAGGGCTAGGTCGTCAGTTGTATCCGCAACTTGATTTGTGGGCAACCGCCAAGCCTTTCCTTGAAACCTGGATGATGAATCAGGTGGGGCCGCAAGCTGTGATCAATGCAGTAAAAGAGCGCGCGCCATTCTGGGCAGAAAAACTGCCAGAGCTGCCAGAGCTGCTTTATGACAGCTTGCGCCAAGGTAAAGCGATGAACCACAGAATGGATCAGCTTTATCAAGGTTACCGAGAGAGTAAGCGTCAGCAAGCAACTGGAAAGTTTTTGTTTGGCGTTGGAGCCACTTTAGTCGTATGCTCCGCAATATTAGTTTCAAGCCCTTATGAGCAGCTATCTATGGGCTGTGGCATCGCAGGTGTCACATTTTGGTTGCTTAGTTGGCGAGCTTACCGTCGTTAGACAGTAGACTCTCTTAATATTTTTTATGTGTAGACAGACCCGAGGACAATGACAATGGGTGGTATCAGTATTTGGCAACTTCTAATCATTGCTGTAATTGTAATTTTACTTTTCGGAACAAAGAAACTGCGCGGCATGGGTGGTGACTTAGGTTCAGCGGTGAAAGGCTTCAAAAAAGCAATGAGCGATGAAGATAAGCCTGCAGATAAGAAAGACGCAGACTTCGAACCAAAGAATATTGAACAGCAGAAGACAGAAGCTAGCGCTGAAACAACTGCTGAAACAAAGAAAGACAAAGAGCAGGCGTAAATCGTGTTTGATATCGGTTTTTGGGAACTGGTATTAATATCTGTCGTTGGGTTAGTGGTTTTAGGACCTGAGCGTTTGCCCGTGGCGATTCGTAGTATTTCCAAGTTTGTTGGACAAGCGAAAAGCATGGCAAACAGTGTGAAAGATGAACTTTCTCACGAGCTTAAGGTGCAAGAGCTGCAAGAAAACCTACGCAAGGCGGAAAAAATGGGTATGGAAGATTTATCTCCAGACCTAAAAGCGTCAGTCGATGAACTCAAGCAGGCCGCTGCTCAAGTTCAACGTCCGTACGCCAAGCCTGAGTCTGATAAGCCAAGTGAGACTGAACCTAGTGTCACGGAAACTGTAGAATCTGAAACCATTCAGGTTAACAGCGAAGCTTCAGCACCGTCAGATAAGAAAGCCGAATAGTCTCGCAAGGAGGAGTCGCCAGATGCTTGAGTCGCTAGATGTTTAAGTCGATAGCTATTCAAGTAGATATCTATTCAAGTGGATACCAATTCAACTGGATAGATAGGTGCGCGGCTCCTTTTCGATCTTCCTGTTTAAGAGGTTTGACATGTCTTCGACTGAGCAGACACAGCCTTTAATTAGCCATCTTCTAGAATTACGTAATCGCCTACTACGCGCGATTGTCGCCGTTCTAGTGATATTTGTCGGGCTAATTTATTTTGCTAATGATATTTATGAATTCGTATCAGCACCTTTGGTAGATCGTCTGCCTGAAGGGGCGACGATGATCGCAACGGATGTTGCATCGCCATTTTTTACACCACTAAAATTAACCTTAATCGCGTCTATTTTTGTCGCGGTGCCGTTTATTTTGTATCAGGTGTGGGCCTTTGTTGCTCCGGGTTTGTACAAGCATGAAAAACGCTTGATCATGCCGCTATTGGCTTCAAGTTCTTTGCTGTTTTACTGTGGTGTGGCGTTTGCTTACTTCGTAGTATTCCCATTGGTATTTAGTTTCTTCACGGCTATTTCCTTAGGGCAGGTAGAGTTCGCAACAGACATATCAAGTTATCTCGATTTTGTACTCGCGCTGTTCTTTGCTTTTGGTATTGCCTTTGAAGTACCAGTAGCGATTATCTTGTTATGTTGGACGGGGGCGACAACGCCTAAGGCTCTGTCTGAAAAGCGTCCGTACATTGTTGTCGGTGCTTTTATCGTCGGTATGATGCTGACACCTCCCGATATGATCTCGCAGACACTGTTGGCGATTCCAATGTGTATTCTGTTTGAGATTGGTCTGTTCTTCGCGCGTTTCTATGTGCGTAAACCAGATGCGGATGAAGAGGAAGAAGCTGAATCTTGATTCTGCTGTAAGAGTATAATTGCTAGAGTCCTTCAGCAAACATGACACAATAAAAAAGCGGCCCGAGGCCGCTTTTTTATTGTGTCTGTTTATCGAATGTCGATTATACCTTCGTCATAAATAACGGGTTACGCTCACTTGTTTTAAAGCTCGATCACTGCGTTATTTCTGATGATTTACTGTGATTGATATTATAAACCAAACAGTAATTTAGCGTTGCTGGTCGTTATATTGTCGACTTCGTCAAGGGTCATTCCACGCAATTCAGCGATGCGTTTTGCTACCAATTCCGTGTAGGCTGGCTCATTACGTTTACCGCGATTCGGTGTTGGTGCCAAGTATGGGCAATCTGTCTCTAGAATGACGTAATTCATATCAAGATGTGGAATCACCTTGTCCATTCCTGAGTTCTTAAAGGTCGATACACCGCCTAAACCTAAGTGAAAGCCTAGCTCGTTGATTGCCTGGGCCTCCTCTAAGCTGCTGCCAAAGCAGTGGAATACGCCACGTAAGCTGCCGTCTTGTTCTTTACGCAGTAAGGCAAGTGTCTCTTCAATAGAATCACGCGTGTGGATCACCACTGGAAGATCGAGCTCTTTTGCCCACTGCAGTTGAGTCACGAAAGCCATCTCTTGTTCTGCCTTGAAGGTTTTATCCCAGTACAAGTCGATACCGATCTCACCCACGGCGATGAAGTTATGCTTGTCGAACCAAGCCCGAACGGTTTTGAGGGTTTGCTCGATATTCGCATCCACATAACAAGGGTGTAAGCCCATCATTGAACGACACACCTCAGGAAACTGAGCTTCCGTCGCTAACATTGGCTCGATAGATTCTAAATCGATGTTCGGCAATAGAATGGTATCAATACCTTGAGCCAGTGCGCGCTGCACGACTTGTTCACGGTCTTCATCGAATTCGCTCGCGTAGATATGAGCATGGGTGTCGATCATTATTTTGTCCTGAAAGCAGTCTTTACTGAGTTGTCATGAGTATACGGCAGTGTGAGGAGAAGGTCATTTTTTGCCATTTACCCCTGTTTTTGAGTGGGTTTTATATTTTACTGCTAGCGTCCTGAGCCATCAGTGATATGCTTTTGCCTGTATTTAGCACTTTTCATATCTAAGCATTTCGGTGCTTAGACTAGGCAAGGAGAATCTAGTGTCTGTTTCAATTCAAGGTCAATTCCCAGGTCGCCGTATGCGCCGTATGCGTAAGCACGACTTTAGCCGTCGCCTAATGGCAGAAAATCAATTGTCTGTGGATGACCTCATCTACCCAATGTTTATCCTGATGGGTAAAGACCGCCGCGAGCCTGTCGAGTCAATGCCGGGTGTTGAACGCTTGTCGATCGATCTGATGCTTGAAGAAGCGGATTACCTGTCAAAATTGGGTGTTCCGGCGATTGCTCTGTTTCCGGTCGTGAACCAAGATGCTAAAAGCTTATGCGCGGCTGAAGCTCATAATTCAGAAGGTTTAGTGCAGCGTGCGGTACGTTCATTAAAAGAGCACGTGCCAAATATGGGTGTGATTACTGATGTTGCACTGGACCCATTTACTACTCACGGCCAGGACGGCATCATCGATGAAGATGGCTATGTGATGAATGACGAGACGACTGAAGTCTTGATCAAGCAGGCTCTGTCTCATGCTGAAGCCGGTGCTGATGTGGTTGCTCCGTCGGATATGATGGATGGTCGTATTGGTAAGATCCGTGAAGCGTTAGAGGAAGCGGGTTATATTCATACTCAGATTATGGCGTACTCTGCGAAATACGCATCGTGTTATTACGGCCCATTCCGTGATGCAGTCGGCAGTGCTTCGAACCTGAAAGGTGGTAATAAGAAGAACTACCAGATGGATCCAGCCAACAGCGATGAAGCGATTCACGAAGTGGCAATGGATCTTAATGAAGGTGCGGATATGGTGATGGTTAAGCCAGGTATGCCTTACTTAGACATCGTGCGTCGTGTGAAACATGAACTTCAAGCACCAACGTATGCTTACCAAGTGTCTGGTGAGTATGCGATGCACAAAGCAGCAATTCAAAACGGTTGGCTGAAAGAACGCGACACCGTCATGGAATCACTGCTGTGCTTTAAGCGTGCTGGTGCTGATGGCATTCTGACTTACTTTGCTAAAGATGTTGCAGAGTGGCTTGCTGAAGACAATGCACAAGCAGCCAAGCACTTAAAAGAAAAGTAACAACTTAACGTTAACTTAAGTGATATTCAGTAAAAGGGTTGGCCATTGTGTCAGCCCTTTCGCTTATGAGGATGGAAGAAGATGTCAGTCATAGTACGTGAAGGTTCACTGGAAGAGGTTGTGTCTGTTGTCGAGCAGATCTCTGAGTTTGCTAGAAAAGAGAGTGTCGCTTCACTGGCAGCTCGGCTTGAAGGGAAAAAGAGCCTGATCTTAGTGGCTGAAGAGGCGAACGTGTTACTTGGCTTTAAAATTGGTTATGAGCTTAACTCAAATACTTTCTATAGCTGGTTTGGTGGTGTGTCATCGCTTGCAAGAAATAAGGGTGTCGCACAGGCTCAATTAGATGTTCAGGAGCTGTGGGCACAAGAGCGGGGTTATGAGCAGCTGAAAGTAAAATCTCGTAACCAGTTTCCTGCGATGCTGTGTTTACTATTGAAAAATGGATATCGAATAGAAAAACTGGAAGAAAAAGAAGAGATTAATGAAAATCGAATCCATTTCGTGAAGCAATTATCAGCTTAATGATTTGCTTTATCGGAGGGATAAATCATTTAAAATGAATTTAATGAGATTTATTATCATTTAGTTGTTGACTATTAAATGAGAATCATTATTATTAACCCTGTCTTAGGGAATGAGGAAATGTTCACAAGGATGTTAAGTACTCAAGTATCAACTTGGTTACCCAACAGAATTCTCGCGAACTTGTACTAAGTTCTTTTTGACACGACATTGCTCACATTGCTTCCAGTGTAATTTATAGCTTTTAGGTAAAGCTGTGGTATTCATTTGAATGGCTTTACCAGTTTTTGCTAGGCGACATCTTCGGGTGTCGCTTTTTTTATACCTCCAATTCAACAATATGCATATTTAGTGGCACGTTTTTTTATGAATAAAACGCCATCAGCATTCTTTTCCACAATGCAGGATCGTAAAAAGATCGTTGATCATATGTTCGATCTGTAAAATTGTTCTTTATTATCAGTGTTTTGTTGGTGTTTTTTGATTTGTTAACCTTACTTCTCAACAGGGTGGATAAATAATATAAACAGAGTTATCCACAGAACGCTTGCGTCTAAGAACAAAAAATAACAACAAATCGATTATAACGAATACAACCGAGTGAACGGATACAGATCGACAACATGGAATCCAACCAACAGACGTGGCATTCTTAACAGATAATTTCTGTACTTACTGGATTCACAAATATTATGGCTCGTATTCCTGATAATCCATTGATTCTGATCGATGGCTCTTCTTACCTATATCGCGCGTTCCATGCTTACCCTGGCACCATGAGCAATGGTGATATCCCAACGAACGCTGTTTATGGTGTAGTTAACATGCTACGCAGCATGATGCGTCAATTTGCTTCTGATCGTATTGCGGTTATTTTTGATGCGAAAGGGAAAACGTTCCGTGATGACATGTACCCAGAGTACAAAGCAAACCGCCCACCTATGCCTGACGATCTTCGTTGCCAGATAGAACCATTGCACAATGTGATTCGTGCGATGGGTTTGCCACTTATCTCTATTCCTGGCGTTGAAGCAGATGACGTGATTGGTACGTTGGCTTCTCAAGCTTCTGCGATGGGGATGCCTGTACTTATCAGTACTGGTGATAAAGATATGGCGCAGTTAGTTGATGACAACGTTACTCTGATCAACACCATGACCAACGTGGTAATGGATCGCGAAGGTGTGATTGAGAAGTTTGGTATCCCGCCAGAACTGATCATCGATTATTTGGCACTGATGGGCGATAAAGTCGATAACATCCCTGGTGTTCCGGGTGTGGGTGACAAGACAGCGACGGCTTTGCTACAAGGCATTGGTAGTATCGAAAAGTTGTATCAGAATCTTGATGATATTGCGGCGCTTGGTTTCCGTGGTTCGAAAACGATGGCTAAGAAGCTGGCTGATAATAAAGACAATGCTGACATGTCCTACGAGCTTGCAACAATCAAGCTAGATGTTGAGCTTGAAGAGACGCCTGAGTCATTGGTAAAAGCACAACCCAATATCGATGAGCTGATTAAGTTATACGGTCAACTGGTCTTCAAATCTTGGTTGAACGAGCTGCTTGAAGGTGGCAGTGGTGTGGTTGAGGCGGCAGAAAAATCTGCCGCAGCGGGAGCTGGTGCGGCACGCAACAGTGCTTCTTCAGCAACGTCTACTGTAGAGATGAATACGTCTGCCGTGACGATTGATCGTAGCAACTACGAAACGATTCTAGATGAAGCGTCATTCAATGTTTGGTTAGAAAAGCTTAAAGCAGCTGAATTGTTTGCTTTTGATACTGAGACAGACAGCCTTGATTACATGGTGGCGAACCTGGTCGGTCTATCATTTGCGACGGACGAGGGCGTTGCCGCTTACGTACCGGTTGCTCATGATTACCTAGATGCACCGCAACAGCTGGATCGTGATTGGGTACTTGAACAACTGAAACCGATTCTTGAAGATGATGCTCAAGCTAAAGTGGGTCAAAACCTGAAGTACGATATGAGTGTGCTAGCGCGCTACGGTATCGAGATGAAAGGCATCAAACACGATACCATGCTGGCGTCTTACGTTTTCAACAGCGTAGGTGGCAAGCATGATATGGACAGCCTAGCGCTGCGTTTCCTTCAGCACAGCTGCATCTCATTTGAGCAAATCGCAGGTAAAGGTAAGAAACAGCTTACTTTCAACCAGATAGAACTGGGTGAGGCGTCTCCATACGCTGCAGAAGATGCTGATGTGACATTACGTCTTCATAACCGCCTGATGGAAAACATTGAGCAAGATGAAAAGCTAAAAACCATCTATGAAGAAATCGAAGTACCACTGATTCCTGTGATGTCTCGCATTGAACGCACAGGTGTATTCATTGATGACATGTTGTTAGGGGCTCAATCGCAAGAGATTGCGGTTCGTCTGGATGAGCTAGAGCAGAAAGCTTACGAGATAGCAGAGCAAGAGTTCAATATGAACTCGCCAAAACAACTGCAAGCGATCCTGTTTGAGAAAATGGGTCTGCCAGTTATCAAGAAAACGCCATCAGGTGCACCTTCAACCAACGAAGAAGTGCTTCAAGAGCTGGCGCTTGATTACCCGCTACCTAAGTTGATCATTGAGTATCGTGGTCTTGCGAAGCTTAAGTCGACGTACACAGATAAACTGCCGAAGATGATCAACGCTGAGACTGGTCGTGTTCATACGTCTTATCATCAAGCGGTGACCGCGACGGGCCGTTTGTCTTCGACTGATCCAAACCTACAGAACATCCCAATTCGTAATGAAGAAGGTCGTCGTATCCGCCAAGCATTCGTTGCACAGCATGGTTGGAAGATTCTAGCGGTCGATTACTCTCAAATTGAATTGCGTATCATGGCGCACCTATCGGGTGATAAAGCGCTGCTGGAAGCATTCCAACAAGGCAAAGATATCCACGCGGCAACGGCTGCTGAGATCATTGGTGTTGATATTGATAGTGTGACCACTGAGCAGCGTCGTCGTGCTAAAGCGGTTAACTTTGGTCTTATCTACGGCATGAGTGCTTTTGGTTTGGCTAAGCAGCTAGGTATTCCTCGTGGCGAAGCACAACACTACATGGATACTTACTTTGAGCGTTACCCAGGTGTGATGCAGTATATGGAAGACACACGCAGCGCGGCTTCAGAGCAAGGCTTTGTTGAAACCATTTACGGTCGTCGTCTGCACCTTCCTGAGATTCAATCTCGAAATGGCATGCGTCGTAAGGCTGCTGAACGTGCGGCAATCAACGCGCCAATGCAGGGCACAGCAGCAGATATCATTAAGAAAGCGATGCTGTTGGTTGATGAATGGATTCAAGCGGAAGGCGATGGTCGTGTGAAACTGCTTATGCAAGTACACGATGAATTGGTCTTCGAAGTGGAAGAGTCAGCTTTAGCCGAAATTGAAAGTAAAGTACAAGAATTGATGGAATCCGCCGCAGAGCTAGAAGTACCGCTTGTCGCGGAAGCTGGCCACGGTGACAACTGGGATCAAGCCCACTAATCAGTTTTTGACCTTATTGAGTAAATTAGTATGAGCCAGTGCACAAACACTGGCTTTTTTTTGTCTCGAATAAAGTTAGGTCATAAGAAGATTTTGGGTGTTTTAATAAAACGTTCATGAAAAAAAACTACAAAAATGGTTTTCATTTCTGAGCAATTGTTGTACATTAAATCTTGTAGGGTACAGAGGTAAGATGTTCTATCTTTCAGACCTTTTGTTTCACGTTATTGGATTAGGCTGATTCAGCCGCCCCAGTCAGTATTTGACTGGGGCGTTTTTTCTTGTGCGAAAGAAAAATATCTCCAACCTACTATTCCCCCGTAAAATCTCCCATTTTTAGTGCCTTTTGTTACGCTTTCCCTAAGCAGCGTGATAAACACTTGATTGCCTTAGATCTGGAATTCAATCAGCAATTGGTAATTTTAATCCGTCTCTAAGTGCATTGTTTTATTCTTGAAAATAACTTTTATTTTACAAGTGACTCATAATACATTGATCGCTTACGTCTTATTTATCAGTATATTGAGTGGGTGAATGCTCAATGTAGTCCATGATTTCCTGTTGTTTCTCTGTGCTGTATTTCAGAGCTTCGGCCGTGATCTGGATAGATTGCGCCATAGAAGAGATATTGTTGGTCGCTTCCACCAAGGTTTGCTGCATGGGTTTTAGGATAAGTAGATAGATAGCGGTCAACGCGATAACAATGACAGTGATAACGGCTGCCAACGCAATAATGATTTTAGTTTGGATATCATCTAGCAGTAATTGACTGGTTTTCTTAAAGGCGAGTCGAGATTGGTCTAAGACTTGTGGGAGTTGATTGAGTGATGTCTTGGTGGAGCTCGCAAGCTGATTGATGCTTTCAACGGTTTGATTCAAGGCTTGTTGTTGGTCATTGCTGAGGTTGGGGTTGTTGACTATCGCCTGCAAAGATTGCGATATCACCTCAAGAGACTCACTCGCGTCTTTTGCGTACCTTTCCATACCATCTAGGTCTAAGGTCATATCGACATTGATTAATGGGACTTGTTCTTGTTCTGCTTCAGAGGCAAACCCTGTCAGTGAGAGCAACATAAGTGCAATGATGGCCAATGGTGTTTTCCACATGAGTATTCCTTTCTCATTGTTCTGTTTATTTAGATGTGTCTTTTAGTATGGTTCACTTCTCTCGTTTCTAACTGATTAATCTTGTCTTTAATTCTCAAGACTTAGGTTTAACTCACTAATTTTTGGGCAAAAAAATACCCCACCTATATAAGGAAGGGTATTAATAAGGCTAAATCACTTGCTGTAAGTGCTTTAACTTCTAATTATAGATAAAGCTATAGATAGAAGAATTACTCTGAGTCGTTTTGCTCTTCGTCCGCTAGCTCATCAATGATCTGATTAGCAAACACAGGTGCAAACCACTCATCCATCTTGGCACGCAGTTGGTCAACGCCGATGCCCTTCATTGAAGAGAAGACATCAACCGCTACATCACCACCGAAAGATTTCGCATCATTACGGATTTTCAGTAGCTGTGCTTTACGCGCACCGCTTTTCAGTTTGTCTGCTTTTGTTAACAAAATCTGTACTGGGATGCGGCTATCGATAGCCCAGTAGATCATTTGTTGGTCAAGGTCCTTCATTGGGTGACGGATATCCATCAATACCACTAAACCTTTTAGGCTTTCACGTCGTTGTAGGTATTCACCTAGCGACTTCTGCCATTTTTTCTTCATCTCAAGCGGTACTTGAGCGAAGCCATATCCCGGTAAATCGACAATATGACAGCCGTCGGTAACCTTAAATAGGTTAATTAGCTGAGTTCGACCTGGGGTTTTACTGGTTTTCGCCAAGCTTTTTTGGTTTGTAACGCGGTTTAGTGCGCTAGATTTACCAGCATTGGAGCGTCCTGCAAACGCAATTTCGATCCCTTCGTCTTCTGGTAAGTGACGAATATCAGGTGCACTGGTAATGAAATGCGTGTTTTGATAATGAATTTTTACGCTCACTGTTAACTCCATCTCGACTTTGTGTAGTCGATTGATTACTTTTTTGTGAATTTGTGTAAAATAACCGTGCTCGGCATAAGGTCGCCTATTGTACCATGAGTGGCAACATAGAGTGGTACTGGAAGCTTGATAATTATAATGGAATGTCATGAAGAAATTAGCGCTAATTTTGAGTCTTTTAGCCAGCTGCTCAGTATGGGCTCAAGGTAGTATTGAAGCTGGTAAAGCCAAATCACAAACATGTGTTGCCTGCCACGGTGCTGACGGCAACAGTCTGATCACTCAGTATCCTAAGCTGGCTGGTCAACATGAGAAGTATCTAGAGAAGCAGTTAAAAGAGCTTAAGCTAGGTATGACGAGTGGTGGTAAACAAGGTCGTTACGAGCCTGTAATGGGTGCAATGGCGATGCCTTTATCTGAAGAAGATATGGCTGACCTAGCGGCATACTACGCATCTCTCCCTATCTCTAGTAACTCTACTCCTGAAAATGTAGTAGATGAAGGTAAGGTTCTTTACACTGCGGGTAACGCAGAACGCGGCGTAACGGCTTGTATTGCTTGTCACGGCCCTCGTGGTAATGGTACCGAACTTTCTGGTTTCCCTAAGATTTCAGGTCAGCACGCAGATTACATCAAGGCTCAACTTGAGAAATTCCGCGATGGTAACCGTAATAACGACATGAATGCGATGATGCGTGATGTAGCTAAAAAGTTAACAGACGCAGATATTGATACCTTATCGAAGTACGTTGGTGGTTTACACTAATATGTCGGTTTCTTGCTCTTAGCCAGAGTAATGAAATGTACGTTCGAGCGAGATTGAAGAGACGCCCCGATCAGTAATGGTTGGGGCGTTTTCTTTTGTATTGATTTTATATATCCGGTTTGTGTTAATGTCTAATTTATCAATGCGTGTTCGAATTGTGTACAAAAGTGTGAGCTCGCACTCTTGTAGTCTTTTTGTAAAAAGGTATAGTAGCCGCCATCAGCTAGGAGCTGACTTAGATACGGATGGTCATCTAGTCTAACGGTATAGACAGAAACGGATCAGGCTAGGACAGCCCAGCAACAAGGTGTTAGAAAAGGATAGCCAAAACTCATCAGGACGATGAACAACAAACAAATTTGGCATGGAAAGCACCAATAACAAATGGAGATTTGTGTACCAAGTTGAGTATGCAAATTTTGGCCGATATAGGCAGATTTAGAGAGCGATAGGTTTTCCTATCGCTTTTTTTATTGATTTGATGAAAAAACACCCAATACCTCTCCACTATAAACTCAGTTTCTGGTATGTTTCGCATCCCTGTTTAAGGATGTGCTATGTATACTTGTCCCTTATGCCATCACCAAGGCGTGAATCACTATTTTGAAGACAAACGCAGAGCCTATCTGCAGTGTCAGCAATGTGAACTGGTATTTGTTAAACCTGAACAAAGGTTAGAAGCAAAAGAAGAGAAAGCACACTATGATCTCCATGAGAACGATCCTAGTGATGCAGGCTATCGCCGTTTTCTATCTCGCATCGCGGATCCACTAACAGACAAAATTTCATCTAACTCACACGGGTTGGATTTTGGTTGTGGCCCAGGCCCTACGCTATCTATTATGTTAGAAGAAGCCGGACACACCATGGAGTTGTACGATATCTATTACCACCCAGAAGCTTCTGTGTTGGAAAAAACGTATGACTTTATGACTGCCACGGAGGTGATAGAGCATCTTTATCACCCAGACAAAGTGTGGCAGCAATGGTTGAATTTAGTTAAACCCAAGGGCTGGATTGGTCTTATGACTAAACTAGTAATAGACGTAGACGCGTTTGCTGGTTGGCACTACAAGAATGACCCGACACATGTCGTCTTCTTTAGTCGTCAAACATTCCAGTTTTTGGCAGAGCGGGATAAGCTCGAACTAGAATTTTTTGGAAATGATGTAATTTTACTGAGGAAAGTGCAGTAATGGGTCGTAGTAAGAAATCAAGAAAACCGGGAGCACTTGGCGCTCCGGAACCTATGGTTACTCGTAACCGTAGTGAATCTGATGTTGAAGGTCGTGAACGTAAGCGTGTTAAAAAGCGTAAAGGCCTTAAGTCTGGCAGCCGTCACTCTGATGGTAGCGAAGCAAAACAGCGTAAAGCTGCACTAGCTCGCGACCCTCGTTTAGGCAGCAAGAAAAAAATCCCGCTGATTGTTGAACCAGCGAAGAAGTCGACGAAACAAGAGCGCAAGCTATCTAACGAACAAGAGTTAGAGATGCTTGAGAATGATGCTCAACTGAACACATTGCTAGATCGTATCGAAAATGGTGAAAACCTAGGTGCTGGTCTGCAGAAGTTTGTTGATGAGAAACTTGATCGTATCGAACACCTAATGGGCCGCTTAGGTCTGCTAGAGCCAGAAGACGATGAAGAAGAGATCTTCGAAGAAGCACCTGTTGCCTCTAAGAAGAAAGCAAGCTCTGACGAAGACTTGCTATCTCAATTCGAAGATTTCGACTTAGACAGCTTTAAAGGTTAATAGCCAATGAACGTAACCTTATTAGCAATTGCTGGTGGAATTATCATTCTCGGCTTGGGCTCTTACGCAGGTTACCTTCTACTTCAAGTGAAGAAGCAGACGGAGTTGCAAAAGCAGCATCAAGCACTTGCCATTGAAAAACGTAACGCGACGATTTACGAAAACGTAAATACTTTGTGCTTAGCGGGTATTCAAGGCCAGTGTGACTTACCTGAGATCAGTATCCGAGTGTGTATCATTATGGATAACGTTCAGGGTGATGAGCGTGTCGATTTTGATTCTGAGTATCCTGCTCTTTCTGAGCTGTACCATATCGTAAAAGATATGGCTCGCGGAGATGCAAGACAGGAACTGACGAAGAAAGATCGCATGCAGCAGAATCTCACGCGCCATAAGGCAGAGACTCGCTTGAATGATGCGGTCATCGAAGATTTGAAAAGGTTGCAGGAGAAGGTTGAGCCTCTCAACAACCAAATCAACATTCAGATGATCTAGTCACTAAGACTATTTAATATAGAGGCTTGTTGAACACTCCATTTTTAAGACGTGCTGCTTTTAATACCTATGCCTTTAAGACTTTTCATCTTAAATGCATCTTGTTTTTAAGTCGCCTTGTCTTTTAATAGACGATGTTAAATGAGCCTTCTTACCTTTTGCGTCTCGTTAATCCCGACGCTTTGTTAGTGATCAAGCTAGCAGTTCTGAGTTTTTGTCTGAAAAATTGATTTTGTCTTGGAACGACCTTACTGGTCGTGTGGCAAAATAACCCGTCTATATTTTAATGTATGTAAAATGATTTGAGAGACCTTAGGTTCTCGCGGATCTAAATTGGAATTACCGCTATGTCGAGCAAGCCAGTAACAACGAATCAGCAAATCGTTTGGGATCAAGAGATCTTAAACAAGTACAACTATTCGGGACCTCGTTACACTTCATATCCAACAGCGTTGGAGTTTCATGAAGCGTTTACCGTCGCTGATTACGACATGGCGTGTACTCAGTACCCTGAGCGTCCACTCTCTCTTTACGTGCATATCCCGTTCTGCCATAAGCTTTGTTACTACTGTGGTTGTAATAAAGTCATTACTCGTCACTCGCATAAAGCGGATGAGTACTTGGATGTGATTGAACATGAAATCCGCCAGCGCGCCTCTTTATTGAATGGCCGTAAAGTGACTCAACTGCACTTCGGTGGCGGTACACCAACGTTCTTGACCAAAACACAAATCACTCGTTTGATGGGCATTTTGCGTGAAGAGTTTAACTTCACCGCTGACGCTGAAATCAGTATTGAAGTTGACCCGCGTGAGATTGAGCTAGACGTACTTGACCACCTTCGAAATGAAGGCTTCAACCGCCTGAGCATTGGCGTGCAAGACTTCAATAAAGAAGTACAGAAGCTGGTTAACCGTGAGCAAGATGAAGAGTTCATTATTGCAATGGTTCAACGTGCGACAGAGCTAGGCTTCCGTTCAACTAACCTGGATTTGATCTACGGCCTACCAAAGCAGACTCAAGCTTTGTTCGCTGAAACATTGAAGCAAGTGTTAGAAATGAAGCCGGGCCGTTTATCTGTATTTAACTACGCACACATGCCGCAACTGTTTGCTGCGCAGCGTAAGATAAAAGATGAAGACCTACCTGAAGCTAAAGAGAAGATGGCTATCTTACAAGATACTATCGAGACGCTAACCGGGGCGGGTTATCAGTTCATAGGTATGGATCACTTCGCATTACCTGAAGATGAGCTAGCCGTAGCACAACGTGAAGGTATTCTACATCGTAACTTCCAAGGCTACACGACCCAAGGTGAAGCTGACTTAATTGGTTTCGGTGTTTCTGCTATCTCAATGGTTGGTGATGCTTACGCACAAAATCAGAAAGAGCTGAAGAAGTACTACGCTCAGGTGAATGACCTGCGTCATGCACTTTGGAAAGGAGTTGCTCTAGACAGTGACGACCTTCTACGTCGTGAAGTGATCAAGCAGCTGATTTGTAACTTCAAGCTTGATAAAACAATGATCGAATCTGAGTTCTCGGTTAACTTTAATCGCTACTTCAAAGAAGATTTAGAGCTTCTACAAACCTTTATCAACGATGAGTTGGTTGAAGTCGATGATAAAGAAATACGCGTAACTTTGCGTGGCCGTTTGCTGATCCGTAACATCTGTATGTGTTTTGATAAATACCTACGTGCCAAGGCTCGCCAACAGCAATTCTCTCGCGTCATCTAATAACTCGATAGAGAATAGAAACATAAAAAATGCCAGCATCATGCTGGCATTTTTGTATCTGACTCATTCGGTTTCTGCCTGATTTAGGCGAGGCTCTCTTTGGTGCCCTGTTTGGCCTCTGCGTTTTGTTCGGCTTTGTTATTCGTTTTAAACTTGGCATTTAGCTTACTGCCGAGGTCGGTAGGCCATTGGTCAAACGGAACCGGACGGCTGTATAAGAAACCTTGAGCTAATGGGCATTGAAGCTGCTTGAGTAGTTCAGCTTGTTGTTGTGTTTCAACGCCTTCTGCCACCAAACTCACTTTGAAACCCTTGGTAATGTTGACGATGGCCGCGACGATGGAGCTGTCTAGGTTCTCTTTTTCCAATTTACTGACGAAGCTGCGATCGATCTTTAAGCAATCAAATGGCAGTTTGTGTAAGTAAGCCAGTGACGAATAGCCGGTACCAAAGTCATCAATTGCAATCGAGATACCTAGTGCTTTTAGCGTCAGCATATTATCGATGATGGTTTGGTCATTGTCGACGATGCGTGATTCAGTGATCTCTAGCGTCAGGTTTTGGGCTGGTAATTTGGTGTCACTCAGCGTGGTTTTAACCAATTCAATGAATCCGCTTTCACTCAGTTGGTCGACAGATAAGTTAACGTGAATAGAGAAGTCTTTATTCCATTTTCCAGATTCAATCGCAATTGCGGTATCTCGACATGACTTGTGCAAAATCTGCTTACCAATGTCGTAGATCAATCCTGTTTCTTCTGCTAAAGGAATGAACTCCAAAGGTGAGATTATACCCTCGTCCGTTACCCAGCGAGCCAAAGCCTCGGCACCTATGGTAGCTCCGGATTCCAGGTCGATTATAGGCTGATAGAAGGGCTCGAACTGCTGAAGCTCAATTGCCTTGTTAAGACGTGCCAGCATCTTGGTACGATATCTCGATGCTTTGCCCATTTCTGGGTTGTAAATACTGACACTGGTTTTGTCTTGCTTTGCGTTGCTCAAGGCTATACTGCTGTTGCGTAGCAGCAGTGTAATGTCGTTGACGTTCGAGACATTCACTACACCCATTGATACTTTGATCACCACGCTTTCTGATTCCATGGCAAATGGGGAGGTAAAGGTTCGAAGCAAGCGGCTCGTCAGTAGCTGGACGTCATCTATTTGATTGATGTTAGGAGCGTAAATCGCAAATTCATCCCCGCCAGTTCGAGCTAACAGGAAGTTCGATGGCAGCGTACCTCTTAAACGAGCAGCCGCAATGATAAGCAGTTGGTCACCATTGTAATGGCCGAGGCTATCATTAATATCTCGAAAGCGGTCAATACCAATTAAGTAAAGTGTACCTTTTTCGTTTTCAGGGTTTTTCTTGGCTGTATCAATAAAGCCTTCACGACTATACAGTTTAGTTAATGAGTCATAGGTAAGTTGAGCCTGTAACGCCTGAAAAGAAGCCTTTAAATTGTTGGTCATTTCATTAAATGACGCAGTTAACATGCTAATTTCATAGATATTGCCCGTTTTTGGCATGCTCGTATCCCAGTCACCTTTGGCGAGGCGCTTTGCTGCCCCTGCTGTTGAAGTGATGGGTTGAGTTACGCGATTAAAGGCAATTAATCCAGCGATAATACCAATGCAACTGAGCGTTAGACCGAGTAACCAGCTGTTTCTTTGGTTTTTTGGTAATTCACCAAGTAGGCTACTTTCTGGGATCGACATACCAATAATCCAAGTGATGCCGTACTCATCTTCATAAGGGGTAAGTTGATTGAAATATCGTTCGTTATCTAAATTAAAACTAAAGCGCTGCACATTTAAATCATCGATTAGATGAAACTTATCTACATAACGGGCACTTTCACGTATTACCGCGTTAGCACTCTCTGTTGCTAACAAGCGCTGGCCTTTGTCTGTTTGTCCTGTTCCCCAAGAGACCACGCTGCCTCCGCCCGAATGAGCGACTAAGCGCTGTTGCTTATCAATAATATAAACAGAAGCATCTGTTTCATCTTTTAGTTCTTTGAGAAATGCATTAAAAGTGTTGATCTTGATATCGCTGGCAAGGACACCTTTGAGCTCGTTATCACTATAGATAGGAGCAAGAGCCGATAAAGTGATCTCTTGTCGTTCATCTGCATTGGCATAAATTGATGACCATAATGCCTTGTTCTGTGCTACGACAGGTGTGTACCAAGGGCGAACTCTTGGGTCGTAAGCTGAAATCACGGTTCGAATGTCTTCGCTAATCGTGTGGCCACGATAAATGACCAGCTGGCCTTGGGTTCGGTCATCTCGGGCCATCAAAGTGTAGCCGTTGTTAACTTCTTTTCGAAAACCGACGTAGCTACCGTCTGCAGAGCCAAAACTAATCACATCTAGTTGGGGAACAGCTTGGAAATGACGAGAAAATTTATAAAGGATGTAGTCTTGAACCTGACTAAGATCTCCCTCTTTATAAAGGTTGTGATAACCGATGTTATGACTTAGTGAAAGGTTAGCGTGAAATGGCTTTTCTAAAAAATCGGCAAGGCTTTGATGAACGTTATCAGTGAGTGATGTTAGTTGGCGCGCACTAATATCACTCACCATCTCCTTGTAGCTTTGCTTTTGAGTGAAAATCATTACGCCCATAGTGAAGAGAAATATCATCACGAATGGCAGAACCACTGCGGTTCTCAAGGTAATTTGTGTTTTCAAAGACATCTTTAGCTACAGTTTGGATAGATAGTGTACTGTAATTGTACCGATACTATTCAAAGCAAGCGACACTTTTTTAGCTTTAAAAAATATGTATCTAAAGGCATATATAGATCAGTACAACTCTTTGAGTTTACGAGTCAGGGTGTTTCTTCCCCATCCTAAAACTTTCGCTGCATCTTGTTTATGGCCATTAGTATGGTTGAGTGCGGCCTCTAATAATATACGTTCAAACTCGGGTAGAGCATAAGTCAGCAGCTCTTTTTCGCCGGAATCAAGCGCACTCTTGGCCCAATTAGCCAGCAGTTGTTGCCAATTACCATCAGTACCTTCGCTGATCACTACCTTATCTTCCAACAACTCAGGAGGTAGATCCGAAGGAAGTATTTCACTACCACTTGCCATTACTGTTAACCAACGGCAAATGTTCTCAAGCTGACGTACGTTACCCGGCCAATTGAGCTGATTGAGCTTCAGAATGGTCTCTGGGTGTAGTGTCTTCACTTCTACGCCAAGCTCTTCAGCGGCTGATGCTAGGAAGTGGTGAGTCAGCTTTTCAATGTCCTGTTTACGTTCGCGCAGTGCCGGAATATGGATTCGGATAACGTTGAGTCGATGGAAAAGGTCTTCACGGAAACCACCGTCATGTACTAAGCGCTCAAGATCTTGGTGGGTTGCGGCAACGATACGAACATCGACCTTAACCGCAGAATGTCCACCTACGCGATAAAACTGGCCATCAGACAGCACGCGCAGTAGTCGAGTCTGAATATCGAGTGGCATATCACCGATCTCATCCAAAAACAGCGTTCCGCCGTTGGCTTGTTCAAAACGCCCTTGGCGAACACTGTTGGCTCCGGTAAACGCGCCTTTCTCATGGCCAAACAGCTCTGATTCAATGAGATCTTTGGGAATGGCTGCCATGTTCAGGGCGATAAAGGGTTTTTTCGCTCTTGGGCTGTGACGATGTAAGGCGTGTGCGACTAGTTCTTTACCTGTACCTGATTCACCATTGATTAGCACGGAAATGGATGACCGAGACAAACGACCAATGGCGCGGAAGACTTCCTGCATCGCAGGCGCTTCGCCAATGATTTCTGGCGCGTTGGTGTCTTCGGCTACTTCGCTGGCTTGTTCTCGCTTTTGCTCTTGGCCGTGGGCGATTGCTCGCTCTACTAAAGTCAGTGTCTCATCGATATCAAACGGCTTAGGCAGATACTCAAAAGCGCCTTTTTGATAGGCATTGACCGCCGCATCAAGGTCTGAGTGCGCGGTCATAATGATCACTGGCAGGTCGGGAGAGCGTAGATGAACCTGATGCAAAAGCTCAATACCGTCAATGCCGGGCATGCGAATATCAGATACCAATACATCTGGCGTCTCGCGCTCAAGAGCAAGTAATACGCTCTCTGCATCAGCAAATGTTTCACACTTTATATCCGCAGATGAAAGTGTTTTCTCTACTACCCAGCGGATAGAGCTGTCGTCATCGACGACCCAAACGTATCCCTTACTCATAATTCAATTCCTTTGCAGCCAAATCTATTGTGATAATCATTGTTGTTTTTATTGTTCGGTATTCAGTGTTGCCAATGAAACGTTGTTTCCAGTGGGAGACACAGCTTTGCTTATATCGGCAAATAAATCGTGAATGTGGTGTTGCCCGGCCAGCTTTCAACATCAATTTTCCCATTGTGTTGATCGATCAGGTTTTGAGATATCGATAGCCCTAGCCCTGTGCCTCCTTCTCGTCCGCTGACCATTGGGTAAAACAGGGTGTCTTTCAATTCATCGGGGATACCCGGGCCGTTGTCGCAGATCTCAATGCGAGCGGCGAGTTTGTGTCGCTGACCATGAATGTTTGCTTGATGCACCGTTCTGGTGCGAATGGTGATTTTTCCTGATTCTTGAGCTTTCAGAATCTGAGCTGCGTTGCTCACTATATTGAGCATGGCTTGTTCTACCTGTGCTGAATCCATCAAGATGTCCGGTAGGCTCGGGTCGTAGTCTCGTTCGATGACGAGTGTTGAACCTGATTCTAGCTCGACGAGTTGCCTTACTTTTTCAAGTATTTGGTGAAGGTTCTCTTCCGATTTGGTCCCCGGTTTCTGTGGGCCAAGCAGGCGATCGACCAAAGCTCTCAGGCGGTCGGCTTGTTCAATAATGATCTGCGTATATTCATTAAGGGACTGATCAGGGAGCATTTTACCAAGTAGCTGCGCGGCTCCTCTTAATCCGCCCAATGGATTCTTAATCTCATGGGCTAATCCGCGTACCAATAGTTTAGCCGCTTGTTGTTGTGCGTGTTGGTTGAGCTCTTGGCTGAGGCGTCTTTGTTGGTCTATCTTGCGCATCTCAACCAATAACAGCGTTTCTCGCTGCCAAGATATTGGGCTCACTGTTACCTCAAGCATTAGTGGGCGGTTATCAACCACAAAAGTAACGTCACTGTCGGTAATGCTTTGGCCACTTTGTAGCGGTTGAGTCAACAGCGCTAAATCCAGTGAGGCGTGCTGGATAAGTTGGCTCAGAGGGTGATCAACGATACGTCGTGCACTTTGCGAAAAGAGTTGTTCAGCCGCCGGGTTGGCATATCGGACATACAGTTGCTCATCGAGCATCAATGTTGAGGTCACCATATTGTCGAGAATGGCGCTGGAAAGATGATGTGTATCTATGCTGTCGCTTTTGGCTGATCGATTCACTATTTCGTCCTTGAACTGGTGTTTTTCTCACTGCACCAAATTGGTGCGAAGCTAAGTTCAAGTATGGCGCATATCAACCAGAAGCTAAAGATAATTCATTAGAGTTGCTGAAAGGTGCTTCGATCAGGTGAAAAGTAGAGGTAATTTGGCCTCTTTTAACACATTGGCTTACTTGAGCGTCGCTCGATGTAAATACACGGTGACTGGACTAGTAGATGCAATAAGCTTGCCGCTTCTATGTGCTTGAATTGCAATGGTGTGAGTGCCTCGATCGATACCTTTCAATTCCCAGTTAGGTTGGGTTTGTGGAGCGCCATAACGACGACCATCGAGCGTCAGTTGCAACTGCTCTCCAATACCAAGCTTGCGGTTGAGTTTTATTTTTATTGGGATTAAGCCACGGTTGCTGCGGATGGTTTGATCATGAACTGGAGTCAGCATGCTGAGGGCTAACTGAGCGGGTACCTCTCGTTTCGTGTTATCTGTTTTTTTCTGAGCTTGAGCCGGTGTTGCCGTTTTACTTGTAGAGGGATCTGCAGCGTCAACAGGCGTTGAGGCCTCAAATTTAGGGGCTGGTGCGGAAGCTTGTACGTCAGGTAGGCGAAGAGCCTCCGCACCTTGATCGGTAGGGGTATCACTAAAGTGAAGCACACCATCCTCATCTTCCCAGGTGTACACCGTTTGAGCAGAGCACGAGAATGCGACTGTTAATCCGATTAGGAACAGTATGTTTTTCATATCGTTAGCCTCTTTCCACCGTTAGGTGTTTTCACGTTTCACGTTTGACGTTAGTTTTGTTATTGATTTTATTGTATTTATAGCAACAGCCTCTGAGGGCTTTTGTTTAAGATATGGTACGAGGAAGCAGGGGGAGGGAGAATAGAAAAAAGGCCCGCCTGCGAGGCGAGCCTAATATTTTTTAGTGCTTCTTACATGTTGCAATAGCTTTTACTGCAGTAAGAATTACATGCTAACCGACGGAGGATTAAACTGAGTAGTACAGTTCAAACTCAAGTGGGTGTGTAGCCATGTTCACGCGCTGTACATCGTCAGATTTCAGAGTGATGTAAGAATCGATGAAGTCGTCAGAGAATACGCCACCAGCCGTTAGGAACTCACGGTCTTCGTTAAGTGCTGCTAGAGCACCTTGTAGAGATTCTGCAACTGTTGGGATTTCAGCTGCTTCTTCTGCAGGAAGGTCGTATAGATCTTTATCCATAGCTTCGCCAGGGTGGATCTTGTTCTTAATACCGTCAAGGCCAGCCATAAGCATTGCTGAGTAGCATAGGTATGGGTTAGCTGCTGGGTCACCAAAACGTAGCTCGATACGACGTGCTTTCGGGCTTGGTACTACTGGGATACGGATAGAAGCAGAACGGTTACGTGCTGAGTAAGCAAGCATTACAGGTGCTTCGAAACCAGGTACAAGACGCTTGTATGAGTTCGTTGATGGGTTAGCAAATGCGTTGATTGCGCGAGCGTGCTTGATTACACCACCGATGTAGTAAAGAGCCATTTCAGATAGGCCGCCGTACTTATCACCAGCAAACAAGTTTTGTCCATCTTTGTTCAATGACATGTGAACGTGCATGCCAGAACCGTTGTCACCAACTAGTGGCTTAGGCATGAATGTCGCTGTTTTGCCAAATGCGTGCGCAACGTTGTGTACAACGTACTTGTAGATTTGAGTCTCATCCGCTTTTGTTGTTAGCGTGTTGAAGCGAGTTGCGATTTCGTTTTGACCCGCAGTTGCAACTTCGTGGTGGTGAGCTTCAACAACTAGGCCCATCTCTTCCATTACTAGACACATTGCTGAACGGATATCTTGAGATGAATCGACAGGAGCTACTGGGAAGTAACCGCCTTTAACGCCAGGACGGTGACCTTTGTTACCGCCTTCGATGTCAGAACCTGTGTTCCAAGCTGCTTCTACATCATCAATTTTGAAGAAAGAACCAGACATGTCGTTTGAGAACTTAACGTCATCGAATAGGAAGAATTCTGGCTCTGGACCCACTAGAACTGTGTCTGCGATACCCGTAGAACGTAGGTATTCTTCAGAACGTTTAGCGATAGAGCGTGGGTCACGGTCGTAGCCTTGCATTGTTGCAGGCTCAAGGATGTCACAACGGATGTTTAGCGTTGCATCTTCTGTGAATGGGTCCAGTACAGCAGAAGCTGCGTCTGGCATCATTACCATGTCAGATTCATTAATGCCTTTCCAACCAGCTACTGAAGAGCCGTCAAACATTTTGCCTTCTTCGAAGAAGTCTGCATCAACTTGGTGAGAAGGAATAGAGATGTGCTGCTCTTTACCTTTTGTATCAGTAAAACGTAAGTCGATAAATTTAACTTCGTTCTCTTGGATCAGGGATAGTACATTTTCTACTGACATCTTGGATAACCTCCAGTGTTATTAATTCGGTATTAGCTCGATTCGGTTGAAACCAGCATTGATTAATGTCTATACGTGCATTAATCGATGCTGATTTATCTATAGCCAAAAACGTGCCAAAAAAATTATTCCATTAATTTCAATGATTTACTTGTTTACTTGATTTGCGAACTCTGACTTTTGCACCAAAATGATCTTTGATTGCACGGTATTGGTGCAACTATTTATCTGTGCACCAATATGAGACATAAGCGAACACCATTCAGCAATGAATTGCCTAAGTTGTCAATCCACTTTTGTTATTTTACCTGAGATTTGGTTGCCTACTTCGCGGGTGATACTTTTCGATAACCCTACGAATTAGTCGACTAGACACTGTATGGAACCAAAGTTAAGCGGTTATGAATCGCTAATAAAGAAAAAAGCCTTGGTTCAGATCACATATTTCTGGGTTTTTGTCTAGAATCTGGTATATTATTGACCGTTTTTTAAATCAAGCTAGCGGTTATTATCCAAACTTTTGAGATAAGTGACGGCTACTTTTATGAGTGAATCGAGAATCCATGTCTACTCCACAGATTGATAAGTTAAGAAATATCGCGATCATCGCGCACGTTGACCACGGTAAAACGACTTTGGTTGATAAACTACTACAACAGTCAGGCACTCTTGAGTCTCGTGGTGAAGCTGAAGAGCGTGTCATGGATTCGAATGACATCGAAAAAGAGCGTGGCATTACAATCCTTGCTAAGAACACAGCAATCAACTGGAATGATTACCGCATCAACATCGTAGATACTCCGGGACACGCGGACTTCGGTGGTGAAGTTGAGCGTATCATGTCTATGGTTGATTCTGTTCTGCTTATCGTTGACGCAGTTGATGGCCCAATGCCTCAAACTCGTTTCGTAACGCAAAAAGCATTCGCACACGGTCTTAAGCCAATCGTTGTAATCAACAAGATTGACCGCCCAGGCGCTCGTCCTGATTGGGTTATGGATCAAGTATTTGACCTTTTCGACAACCTAGGTGCTACAGATGAGCAACTAGACTTTACCGTTGTTTACGCTTCAGCTCTAAACGGTTGGGCAACAATGACTGAAGGCGAAACTGGCGAGAACATGGAACCATTGTTCCAAGCTGTTGTTGATACAGTAGAAGCGCCAGCAGTTGACCTTGACGGTCCACTACAAATGCAAATTTCGCAACTTGATTACAGCTCTTATGTAGGTGTTATCGGTGTTGCTCGTGTTACTCGTGGTTCTGTTAAGCCAAACCAACAAGTAACTATCGTGAATGCTGAAGGCAAAAAACGTAACGGTAAAGTAGGTACTGTACTTGGTTACCTAGGCCTTGAGCGTCACGAAGTAGAACAAGCTAACGCTGGCGACATCATTGCAATCACAGGTCTTGGTGAGCTGAAAATTTCAGACACTATCTGTGATGTAAACACTGTTGAAGCAATGGAACCTCTATCTGTTGATGAACCAACAGTAACAATGACTTTCCAAGTAAACACTTCTCCGTTCGCGGGTAAAGAAGGTAAGTTTGTAACTTCACGTAACATCCTTGAGCGTCTTGAAAAAGAATTGGTTCATAACGTTGCACTACGTGTTGAAGAAACTGAAAGTCCAGACCGTTTCCGCGTATCAGGCCGTGGTGAGCTTCACCTTTCTATCCTGATCGAAAACATGCGTCGTGAAGGTTTCGAGCTAGCAGTATCTCGTCCAGAAGTAATCATCAAAGAAGAAGATGGTCAGAAAATGGAACCGTTCGAAACGGTTACTATCGATGTAGTTGAAGAGCACCAAGGTGCGATCATGGAAAGCATCGGTCTACGTAAGGGTGAGCTAACAGATATGGCACCAGATGGTAAAGGCCGTGTTCGCATGGACTTCATGATGCCTTCTCGTGGTCTTATCGGTTTCCAAACTGAATTCCTTACAATGACGTCTGGTTCTGGTCTTATTTACCACTCGTTCGATCACTACGGTCCTTACAAAGGCGGTATCATTGGTCAGCGTAACAACGGTGTTCTAATCTCGAACGCAACAGGTAAAGCTCTTACTTACGCTCTATTCTTCCTTCAAGCTCGTGGTCGTCTATTCACAGAGCACGCTGATGAAGTTTATGAAGGTCAAGTAATCGGTATTCACAACCGTTCAAACGACCTGACAGTAAACTGTCTAAAAGGTAAGCAACTAACGAACGTTCGTGCATCTGGTACTGATGAAGCACAAGTTCTTTCTCCACCGATCAAGCACACTCTAGAGCAAGCTCTTGAGTTTATCGATGAAGATGAACTAGTAGAAGTAACGCCACTAAACGTACGTATCCGTAAGAAACTTCTTACTGAAAACGAACGTAAGCGTGCAGCACGTCCAGCTAAGGCTTAATTGCCAGTTGACTAGCTTCTAGCTATTCAAGCAATACGTTTTAGAATAAATAAGAAAGCCCCGAGTAGCCTAGCTGCTCGGGGCTTTTGTTTTATGTGGTGTTGGAGTAGATACGGGTAAACGAGATGCAAGATACGAAGGGCGTTCAAGTATTCGTCATCCTCAAGAGGGAGGGACGACCGAGTTGGGGATCTAGCTTTTGATACCTAAGTAACGCTCAACGAATTGAAGCCGCTCATCGACTGATATAAATGGCACCTCGACAACCTCATAGCCAAGCTCTTGATAGACTCTGACTAGCGCGTGGTGAATGTCTAACGCTTCCTCAAACGGATAAGGTCTCACATCATCTTGTACGTAAATCGATGCCTCAGGACGACAGAACAAGACTTGTGAGTGGTAGCCTTGGCTCGCTTCTCGGTAGTTCGCATCAATCTCAAGATTAGCCTGAGCTAAGTAACCACAGATATCTGGAATCGCACGGTCAAGAAAAGCAATTTGGTGCTGCTTCGCTTGCTCTTTTTGCTCGCTCATCACGTCTAAACACAAGCGAGCAAAGCCCGGTAGGTCTAACCAAGGTAAGATACCGTTCTCAAGTTGGCTCTGTTGTTCTATCAATTGGCGAGAGGATTCTGCGAAGGTTGGGTAACCTATGTCACCCAAGGCATTAATCAGAGTTGTTTTTCCGGCTCCGGGGCCGCCAGTAATAATGATAGGCTGCATGCTGTTGTTTCTCTGTAGTGCTACTTCTGGTTCAGTTGAGCCAAGAACTTATCCGATTCTGCTATCGCCGCATTCATCTGTTCTATCGCGTAGGCGATGTCTTTTTCTAAGCTCATAAACTCTCCCTGCAATGAACCAACGGCACTCGCATTGAGGTTGTGTTTGAGATAAAGCGTGTTGTCGCGAAGAGTGTTGAGTACCGGATCCATTTTCTTCTCAGCCCGTTTCATCGCTGACAGCATGGTCTGGTAAGATGATTTGGTTTCACGCAGCTTTTTCTCACTTGAACGACGCAGTGAATCGCTGGTGTAAAGGTCCAACTCTCCCTGCCACTCTGCAAATAGCGCATCCGACACATCTTCAATCGCAGCAATTCGGTCACTGACATTTTGTGCGGCTTTCTCACTGTCTTGGTATTTATCATTAATCTTGTTGTACATGTCTTCAAGGTCGCCGCCACTAAAATTAGTCAGGCTACTCAAAGCTTCAAGTGCGCTAGTAAACTCTTCCTGAGCGTCCTGTTGCGACTCTTTAGCGTCTTCCACTCTGTCGACCATAATGTCACGCTTGTGGTAACCCACTTGCTCCATGGCGGAGTAATAAGCTGATTGGCATCCAGTAAGAGTAAAAATAGAGAGGACTATAACTATTAAATAAGGCATCCTAGTTTCCTATAGTTAAATAATATCAATCGTAGTAAATAACTGCTCAACCTAGCTTGTTAAAATGCTCGATAACGGCGTTAGAGTTTTTGATTGTAGAATAACTACTTATCACAAAACTCTGCCTTGTTCTCAAGCCTTTTTCCTACGCTATTTTTGAACATTTACTTACTGTGATTAATATAACGGAATATTAATTAGGACTATGAACGAGTTACCAGGGAGTTACAAGTTGAAGATAAAAAAGGTCGCCACACTCAGTATTCAGTTTTCTCGCTATCTTTTGGCGCGAATGACGCACGATAGAGTTAATGTGAATGCAGGGTACTTGGCGTACATTACTTTGCTCTCGATCGTACCGATGTTGACGGTTTTGCTCTCTATTTTGTCGTCATTTTCAGTTTTTTCTGATGTTGGTTTAGTGATTCAAAACTTCGTTATTACCAACTTTGTTCCCGCTTCCGGGGATGCGGTGCATGGTGCTTTACTGGAGTTTGTTGCCAATACCGGCAAGATGACGGCGGTGGGTAGTGTGTTCTTATTCATTGCCGCTCTGATGCTGATCTCCAATATTGATAAAAACCTAAACTACATCTGGCGAGTAACGGAAAAGCGACGTGCTGTGTTGTCTTTTTCGATGTATTGGATGGTGCTAACTCTTGGGCCTATTTTGATCGGAGCGAGCATTGCTGCAACCTCGTATGTGACATCATTAAACTTGTTACAAAACGAAGTTGTGTCGAGTGCTTTTAATACCGTGATTCGCAAGCTCCCTTTGATTACCTCATTCTTTGCGTTTTTCGGTCTGTATCTGTTGGTTCCCAACAAAAAGATACACTTTTCTCATGCGGCAGCTGGCTCTCTAGTGGCGGCTCTGTTGTTCGAACTCAGCAAGAAAGGCTTTGCAGCTTACATTACTCAGTTTCCGTCTTACCAGTTGATTTATGGCGCATTAGCGGCGATTCCCATTCTTTTTGTTTGGGTCTATTTGTGCTGGTTGATTGTGTTAGTGGGTGCTGAAGTGACGGCCGCGTTGGGCGAGCAGGAACAGTGGAGTGACTCTCAAGAAATGGTACACTCGTCGGATAAAGACAAAATTACAGAGCAAGGAAACAACAGTGATAGCACTGATCCAGAGAGTAAGTGAAGCTGCCGTCCGTGTTGATGGCGAAGTAGTGGGTGAGATTGAGCAAGGCTTATTAGTTCTGTTAGGTGTAGAAAAAGGTGATGATGAAGCCAAAGCCAAACGTTTGATGGAACGAGTGACTACTTATCGTGTCTTTGGAGATGAAGACGATAAAATGAATCTCAACGTGAAGCAGGTGGAAGGCAAAGTACTCGTGGTGTCTCAATTCACACTGCCAGCTGATACCAAGAAAGGCACGCGAGCTGGATTTTCTCGCGGTGCTCACCCAGAAGATGCAGAGCGTCTTTACAACTACTTCTCTGACCAATGTGAATCAGTGTTGCCAACGGAACGTGGCCGATTCGCAGCCGACATGAAAGTGTCTTTGGTTAATGATGGCCCAGTGACATTCTGGCTGCAGGTTTAGGCTTAAAGGAATAAGCATGTTTAAACTCATAACCCCGACCACCGAAAATCAACTCAACAAGTATTACCATTTTCGTTGGCAAATGCTCCGTGAACCTTGGCGAATGCCGGTCGGTTCAGAGCGCGATGAATATGACCCAATGAGTCACCATCGCATGATTGTTGATGGTCGAGGTCGCCCGATGGCGATTGGTCGTCTCTATATCACCCCAGATCTAGAGGGGCAGATTCGCTATATGGCGGTGAAGAACTCTCGCCAAAGCAAAGGCATGGGCTCACTTATCTTGGTTGCGCTAGAGTCACTGGCACGCCAAGAAGGAGCGAAGCGTTTGGTGTGTAATGCACGTGAAGATGCGATCTCATTCTATGAGAAGAATGAGTTTGAGCGTCGTGGTGAGATTAACGACCAACGTGGGCCTGTGCGTCACCAACAGATGGTAAAACCTCTTGATCCAATGGCTGATGTACTGCGCAAACCAGAATGGTGTAATGAGCTTCAACAGCGCTGGGAGCATCAGATCCCGATCAGTGACAAGATGGGCATCAAGATTAACCAATACACGGGTTATCAGTTCGAGTGTAGTGCTCAGTTGAATCCAAACCTTAACCCTCATAACACCATGTTTGCTGGCTCAGCCTTTACCTTGGCGACCTTAACCGGTTGGGGTATGACTTGGTTACTAATGAAGGAGCGTGGGTTGACTGGTGATATCGTACTAGCAGATAGTAATATTCGTTATCGTCATCCAGTTGAGCAAAACCCAGTGGCATCCACGTCATTGGATGGGATCAGTGGCGATTTAGATCGCCTCGCGTCAGGCAGAAAAGCTCGTATCATCATTCACGTGACCATTAACAGTGGCGACGTGGAGGCGGTTGAGTTTACGGGAACCTATATGCTGATCCCTGACTACAAAAAGAGATTATCAACAGACTCCAACGTAAGCGTATAGCTGACAATGGCTAGCAGATAAAGATACAGATAGAAGGCGCTACTCTTGTGGAGTGGCGCTTTTTTGTTGGCAGTCGTTAATCTCGGAATACTCAGCTTGGGTGAGCTTTCCTGATATTTGGTGGCATGGGTCGGATAGTGAAATAGAGAGAGTGTGTTGCTCGGTTTTTAGCAAGTCGAGCTCTCCAGAAATTTCGCCATTTAACGTTTGAATCCTTTGTTCGCTTTGCTCTGCTGCCGATGCACCAATAATGTGCACTGGTTCAAGTGTGAAGCGTCCACGGTCAAAATTCGCATTGAGCTCTGGGATTTCAAATACGTTATCAGTCGATGTTTCAGAAAGCTTATCATTAAAGGTCATCACACCTTGGCGAACGCTACCAGTGAGTTGACCTGTTGTGGAATAGCCGAGCATTAATGAATCGCCGTATAAACCTGCAGCTTGAAGTTCAAACTCGCCATAACCGGTTGCGTCGAGCGGTAATTCCAGTTGTTGCAACATTGGCGAGATAGGCAAGCCATCGACAGAGATATCTATACTCCACGGCTTGCTGATTTGGTTAAAGTCGAGAGTAGCATTCGCTTCAATATACCCATTCTTTAATGGTGCAAATAGGCGTGTCAGCGTCCATTTTCCTTGCTCGCTATTCATCTCAACCACTGGTTGAGCGCTAATAATGTTTTGGTAGCTGGCATCATTCGCGCTGGCCATCAGCTTTCCTTGCCACAGACCTAGCTTTCTATCTTGTAGAAGTTGAACTTGATACCCCTCGATATGTAATCCTGAGACCTGCCAGTAAGGCTTTTGTGCGAGTTGGATAAGTTGGCTGCGTTCTATGTTAATTCGGCTAATTTCGACATTCTGGAGCTGCGTGAGCCAAGGTATCAAGCGAGTGGCGGGTGGAGGGCTATCTTGGCTTTCCGTAATCCACTTTATGCCTTGCAGGTCGAGCTGCGCTAATTGAATGCTGCTAGGGGTTACTTCGCCATTAAGTTGAACAGTGCCTTGTAGGAATTGAGTATAGAAATCTTCAATCAGAATCTGGTTCGTATCTAAATTGAGCTTGATACTTGGCTCTATGAACATGTCATCATCAATGGTCACTCCCTCTGCTTGCAGAGAGAAAATGGCTTTCTGTTGCTTCCACAGCTCAAAAGGCAGTTGGATATTTTCTAGTGAGGCATCAAAAGCTGCGAGGTGGCCGTCTTGCCACTCTACATCGCTACGCAGAATATCTAAGCTATTGATGTGATTGATCTGAATGCCTGCTACATCCCACTCTTTGCATAGTAGGTTTTGGGTTTGTTTCTGATTGAGTCGTAAGCCATCGACGGTCACATTCACCAACGACCAATTTTGCTGATACTGCTCTGCTTGACCAGAAATTTTGGCACCACGCCAGTCAAACGAAGCGCCATACAGGGTGCTATCACTTGGTTTAAGATCTAGGTCAATCAACAGGTTATCGAACGCTTCGCCTTGCCAATACAGCTGTGAGGCAGAAAGTTGGGTTTTTCCATAAGGTAGAAGTGAGTTGTCGTTGTTCCACGTTGGGTCGGAGATCTGAAGGTCGATGCCTCGCGCGTTAAAGTCTGGGGTTGAAAAGTCGAGATTGTTGATGGCCAGCTGGTGGATCTTAATGCTTGGCTGGGTAAATAAAGAGGTGAGCGTTTCTAGGTCGTCGGCTTTTAACTGTAGGCCACTGATCAAAACAGATTCAAAGACCAGTTTGGCCTCCGTAATCGAGCTGGAGCTGAACCAAAGGTCAATCTTGTCGATATACAGCGGTGTTTGTTTTTCAGGTTGGCTTTGGGTAATGCCCATTAAGGTGATGTGATAAGGCGCCTGGTACTCAACATCTTCAATGAGCACACGTTGTTCAATCGCATGTTTGATAAAAAAGTTAGTAATATCCGTACGGTATTGGGTTTGTAGGCTTAATAGCAATGCTGCGATAGTTGCAACGGCGATAGCCAACGCAATGCCGAACACCATGAATACCTTTTTCATTCCCTGAAAGCCTTAAATTTCAATCGTCTCAAAACAGAGTGGAACAAAAAGGGACAAGCAGCAACAAAAAAGCCCCTCAAAAGAGGGGCTTGCTACAAAAATATCACTTTAAATTGGGCGTTCGCTTTTAGCTTGGCCCGAGCAGATGTTGGGTTAGTCCAGTTGAGGGCCAGCCGCAACCAGTGACTTACCTTCAGCGTTGTCTGTGTACTTATCAAAGTTGTTGATGAAACGCTCTGCTAGATCTTTCGCTTTGCTTTCCCATTGTAGTGGGTCAGTGTACGTGTCACGTGGATCAAGAATCGCTGGGTCAACATCGTGCAACGCTAGTGGTACTTCTAGGTTAAACATAGGGATAACCTTAGTCTCAGCTTGGTCGATTGAGCCATCTAGGATAGCGTCGATGATGCCACGAGTATCTTGGATTGAGATACGTTTGCCAGTGCCATTCCAACCAGTGTTCACAAGGTAAGCTTCAGCGCCAGCTGCTTCCATACGCTTCACAAGTACTTCAGCGTACTGAGTTGGGTGAAGAGTTAGGAATGCCGCCCCAAATGCCGCAGAGAACGTTGGTGTTGGTTCAGTAATACCACGCTCTGTACCTGCTAGTTTCGCAGTGAAGCCAGATAGGAAGTGGTACTTCGTTTGCTCTGGAGTCAGTTTAGAAACAGGTGGTAACACACCAAATGCATCAGCAGTCAGGAAGATAACCTTTTGAGCGTGACCGGCTTTTGATACTGGCTTAACGATGTTGTCGATATGGTGAATCGGGTAAGAAACACGAGTGTTCTCGGTTTTTGAGCCGTCATCAAAATCGATAGAACCATCGCCACGAACCGTTACGTTTTCTAGTAGCGCATCGCGACGGATTGCATTGTAGATTTCAGGTTCTGCTTCTTTAGATAGGCGAATGGTCTTGGCGTAACAACCACCTTCGAAATTGAAGATACCATCGTCATCCCAACCGTGCTCATCATCACCGATTAGCTCACGTTTAGGGTCGGTTGAAAGGGTTGTTTTACCTGTGCCTGATAGACCGAAGAAAATCGCCACATCGCCTTCTTCACCGACGTTAGCACTACAGTGCATTGAAGCAATGCCTTGCAGAGGAAGTAGGTAGTTCATCATTGCGAACATGCCTTTCTTCATCTCACCGCCGTACCAAGTACCACCGATGATTTGAACGCGTTCTGTTAGGTTGAAAGCAACGAAGTTTTCAGAGTTGAGACCCTGCTTTTCCCAGTTAGGGTTAGTTGTTTTAGCACCGTTCATTACCACGAAATCAGGTTCGAACGTTGCTAGCTCTTCGTCTGTTGGACGAATGAACATGTTCTTAACGAAGTGCGCTTGCCATGCTACTTCAGTGATAATACGTACACTTAAGCGCGTATCAGGGTTAGCACCACAGTAACCGTCAATGACAAACAGGCGCTTGCCAGATAGCTGAGTTGTCACAAGCTCTTTAAGCTCATCCCATACTTCAGTTGTAATCGGTTTGTTGTCGTTTTTGCCTTGATCTGACCACCACATGGTATCGCGCGTGGTGTCATCTTTAACAATGTACTTATCTTTTGGTGAGCGGCCAGTAAAGATACCAGTGTTAACCGCAACAGAGCCTAGTTCCGTTACTACGCCTTTTTCGTAGCCTTCCAAACCTGGCAGTGTCTCTTCAACGAATAACTGCTCGTAGCTAGGGTTACGAAGAACTTCAGTAACGCCAGTCAGTCCGTGCTTAGTTAGATCAATTTGTGCAGCCTTAGTATGTTCCATAACGGTCATAGGTGCTCCTTGTAGGATATTTTGTAGGGATTTTGTATTAATTTTTTATTGTTATCTGCTCACCATGCTAGCAACGAGGCTCGGGGGAAACAGGGATATAGCTCAAAAAATATCCATATTAACCATGGGGTTTTAAGCGCCTCATCACATATTGGCCTGACTAGTCTATCCTGTACGCAAACCTTTGCGCTAGAGGAGAGAACATTATTAATTGATTAAAATTAAGAGGTGATTTTATTACGAGATGTTACGGAGTTTGCGATATTTTGATCACAAAAAAGGCCAGCGTTGCGCTGACCTTTTTGGGGTAAATTACGTGTTTTTGGTACGCCGTAAATTAATGAACCGTATTGCTGCCTTTATCTGCTGCTTCTGCATACAGAGCGTCAACATCATTCTTGTCGAACGAGTAGTTTGTGCCACAGTAATCGCAGTGTAGAGCAACGCTACCTTCCGTGCTAAGAATGTCGTAGATCTCTTCTTGAGCGACAGTAATGATAGCGGCACCGCTTCGGTCACGTGAACAACCACAGAAGAATTCAACCGGTTGTGGTGTGAACAGTTGTACTTTCTCTTGGTTGTACAAACGGTAAAGCAGTTCGTTTGCTTCTAGAGTGAATAGCTCTTCATTTTTAACTGTGTCAGTTAGCTGCTCTAGGTGCTCGAAGTCGTCTGGCGTACCAGTGCCGTCTGGCATCACTTGTAGCAACATACCAGCAGCGTGTGCTTTACCTTCATGCTCGCCCGTGCGCAACCATAGACGTGTCTTTAGCTGTTCAGAGTTTGCGAAGTAACCTTCAAGGACTTCAGCTAAAGTGTCACCTTCAAGACCAACGATACCTTGGTAACGCTCACCTTTCTTAGGATCGATAGTGATCACTAGGTGACCTTTACCTATTAGATCGTGCAGGCCAGCGTCGTCGGCAATGTCACCATCAAAGCGAGCAACGCCACGGATCTTCTGATCGTTATCGCCATTGATAACAGCTAGAGATACAGGGCCATCACCTTGCAGTTGCATCGTGATAGAGCCTTCAAACTTTAGAGTCGCTGTTAGTAGCGTCGTTGAAACCAGTAGCTCACCCAACAGCTTTTGTACTGGCGCTGGGTATTCCTTGCTAGAAATAATCTGTTGGTATGCTTCGTCCATTTGTACCAATTCACCACGAACTGATAGGTCTTCAAATAGGTAGCGATTTAAAACATTACTTGTAGACATTGGGTTGGCCATTTGGCTATTCCTTCTAGCTTATTGAGTCTTGAACTTGATGATGTCACGACGTTGCTTTTTATCTGGGCGACGTTCTGGTGCTGGGCTATGAGCGTTCAGTTTACGTTGTGTTGCAAACTCTTCTCTCTTTGCCAAGCTCTCGGTGGTTTCTTCATAGAGGGTTTGAGCTATAGGAGCTCCACCACGATGGGCCGAGATTTTCTCGATTGTCACCGTCTTTTCTTCATTACCTTGGCGCAGGGTAATCACTGCTCCAAGTTCGACAATTTTACTTGGCTTGCTGCGCTGACCATTATAGTGGACTTTGCCACCATCGACCATATTGCGAGCAATAGACCGGGTTTTGTAAAAACGAGCTGCCCACAACCATTTATCGAGTCTGACAGCTTCATTAGTAGTTTTCATATAGGGCTGTGCCTTATTAAGTGAGAAATGAATGCGGTTTAACTGTAATGAACAGTGCGCAACATGCTTTTAATTACATTAAGTAGAAGCTTAAAGTGGAGGCGGTTGGCATTTTTTTCAAGTCATAATACAAAATAGCCATGTAATGCCGCTTTATAGATTTGCTATGATATAGTTCAGGATCTTATGCTTAAATAAGCTTGGTATCGAACGAATGAATAAAAAAGCTGAAAGTTTAATGATTTGCAGCATTTGTCGTCATGAAAAGGGGCAAGGAAAGTGAACTTTTTAGAGCTCAAGAATCGCGCAGGAAATTCTCCTGTGTTGAGCCGCTTATTAGAAAATGGATTTGTACTTCAGCAGAAACTAAGCCTAGCGATGTGTTGTATGTTGATTGCAGCTTCCGCATGGATTTTAGGACAGCTTGCATGGTTTATTGAACCTGCTGAGCAAACCGTCGTGCCTTGGAAAGCAACAGCTTCATCGTCTTCTACTCCTCAATCGACCCTTGATATCTCTTCTTTGCAGCGGAGCAACCTTTTTGGTGCCTATAACCCAACCACGCCAGTTGTGGTTGAACAGCAAGTTATCCAAGATGCGCCAAAGACACGATTAAATCTAGTTTTGGTCGGTGCTGTTGCCAGTTCTAATCCAAAACGGAGCTTGGCGGTGATCGCTAATCGCGGTACGCAGGCGACCTACGGAATTAATGAAGAGATAGAAGGCACTAGAGCTAAGCTTAAAGCCGTATTAGTCGACCGTGTCATTATTGATAACTCAGGTCGAGACGAAACCTTGATGCTTGAAGGTATTGAGTACAAGCGTTTAGCTGTCTCAGCCCCTGCGCCACCTCGCGCTTCTTCTTCGGTTCGTGGTAATAACCCTGCTTCAGCAGAGCAAAAGCTAGATGAAATTAAAGCGAAGATAATGAAAGATCCGCAACAAATCTTCCAATATGTTCGACTGTCTCAGGTCAAGCGCGACGATAGCGTTATTGGTTATCGTGTGAGCCCTGGCAAAGATTCAGAACTTTTTAACTCAGTAGGGCTCCAAAACGGAGATATTGCTACTCAGTTAAATGGTCAAGACCTGACTGACCCCGCCGCTATGGGCAACATATTCCGTTCTATCTCAGAGCTGACAGAGCTAAATCTCGTCGTCGAGAGAGATGGTCAACAACATGAAGTGTTTATTGAATTTTAAAACTTTGCGTCTAACGAAGGACGAAAGTGTAGGAGAAGTACGTGAAGCATTGGTTTAAGAAAAGTGCATGGTTATTGGCAGGAAGCTTGATCTGCACACCCGCCGCCATCGCGAGTGATTTTAGTGCCAGCTTTAAAGGCACTGATATTCAAGAGTTTATTAATATTGTTGGTCGTAATCTAGAGAAGACGATCATCGTCGACCCTTCGGTGCGCGGAAAAATCGATGTACGTAGCTACGACGTACTCAATGAAGAGCAATATTACAGCTTCTTCCTAAACGTATTAGAAGTGTACGGCTATGCAGTCGTTGAAATGGACTCGGGTGTTCTTAAGATCATCAAAGCGAAAGATTCAAAAACCTCGGCAATCCCAGTTGTTGGCGACCGTGATTCGATCACAGGCGACAGCGTTGTGACACGTGTTGTTACGGTTCGTAATGTCTCGGTTCGTGAGCTATCTCCTCTGCTTCGTCAACTGAATGACAACGCGGGCGCGGGTAACGTGGTGCACTACGATCCTGCAAATATCATCTTGATTACCGGCCGAGCGGCGGTTGTAAACCGTTTAGCTGAAATCATCAAGCGTGTAGACCAAGCTGGTGATAAAGAGATCGAAGTTGTTGAACTGAAAAATGCTTCCGCCGCGGAGATGGTGCGCATTGTCGATGCATTAAGCAAAACCACAGATGCTAAAAACACCCCTGCTTTCCTACAGCCTAAATTAGTTGCTGATGAGCGTACCAATGCAATTCTTATCTCAGGCGACCCTAAAGTACGCAGTCGTTTAAGAAAGTTGATTGAACAGCTTGATGTGGAAATGGCGACTAAGGGTAACAACCAAGTTATCTACCTTAAATACGCAAAAGCGGAAGACTTAGTTGATGTGCTGAAAGGCGTGTCTGACAACCTGCAATCAGAGAAACAAACGTCAACCAAAGGCAGTTCATCGCAGCGCAACCAAGTGATGATTTCGGCTCACAGCGATACTAACTCGTTGGTGATTACCGCACAGCCAGACATCATGAACGCGCTGCAAGAAGTGATCGCTCAACTCGATATCCGTCGTGCTCAAGTTTTGATTGAAGCCTTAATTGTTGAAATGGCAGAAGGTGACGGCGTTAACCTAGGTGTGCAGTGGGGCAACCTAGAAACGGGTGCCATGATTCAGTACAGCAATACCGGTGCATCGATTGGCGGTGTGATGGTAGGTCTAGAAGAAGCAAAAGACTCGACAACAACTAAAGCTATTTACAATAAGGATAATAAGTTCCTACGTAATGAAACCACGACAAAAAAGGGTGACTATTCAACCTTGGCTTCTGCACTGTCTGGTGTTAATGGTGCAGCTATGAGCGTGGTCATGGGTGACTGGACTGCCTTGATCAGTGCGGTAGCAACCGATTCAAACTCAAACATTCTGTCTTCTCCAAGTATTACGGTGATGGATAACGGCGAAGCGTCGTTTATCGTTGGTGAAGAGGTTCCTGTTTTAACCGGTTCGACAGCGGGTTCAAGTAACGACAACCCATTCCAAACGGTTGAACGTAAAGAAGTGGGCATCAAGCTTAAAGTGGTGCCACAAATCAATGAAGGTGACTCGGTTCAACTGCAAATAGAACAAGAAGTATCGAACGTATTAGGGGCAAACGGGGCCGTAGATGTTCGTTTTGCTAAGCGTCAGCTAAATACGTCAGTGATTGTTCAAGATGGTCAAATGCTGGTGTTGGGGGGCTTGATTGACGAGCGTGCACTGGAGAGTGAGTCTAAGGTCCCATTCTTGGGTGATATTCCTGTTCTTGGACACCTGTTCAAATCAACCAGTACTCAGGTTGAGAAAAAGAACCTAATGGTATTTATCAAGCCAACCATTATTCGGGATGGCATGACTGCAGATGGTATCACACAACGCAAATACAACTTTATCCGTGCTGAGCAACTGTACAAGGCAGAGCAAGGCTTGAAACTGATGGATAACGATAATATTCCAGTACTTCCTAAGTTTGGCGATAGCATGAATCATCCTGCTGAAATCCAAGCCTTCATCGATCAAATGGAAGCAGAATAATGGCTGAATTGGTAGGGGCGGCACGTACTTATCAGCGCTTGCCGTTTAGCTTTGCGAATCGCTACAAGATGGTGTTGGAATATCAGCACCCGGAGCGCGCGCCAGTACTTTATTATGTTGAACCTCTGAAATCGGCGGCGATCATTGAAGTGAGCCGTGTTGTGAAAAATGGCTTCACGCCACAAGCGATCAGCGCAGACGAATTTGATAAAAAACTGACGGACGCGTATCAGCGTGACTCGTCGGAAGCTCGACAGTTAATGGAAGATATTGGTGCCGACAATGACGACTTTTTCTCGTTAGCGGAAGAGTTGCCACAAGACGAAGACTTGCTTGAATCAGAAGACGACGCACCGATCATCAAGTTAATTAATGCGATGTTGGGTGAGGCGATTAAAGAAGGCGCTTCGGATATTCATATCGAAACCTTCGAAAAGTCACTGTCGATCCGTTTCCGTATTGATGGTGTGCTGCGCGATGTATTAGCACCAAGCCGTAAGTTGGCTCCGCTGTTGGTTTCGCGTGTCAAGGTTATGGCTAAGCTGGATATTGCGGAAAAACGCGTGCCACAAGACGGTCGTATTTCTCTACGTATCGGTGGCCGAGCGGTTGATGTGCGTGTATCTACCATGCCTTCTTCACACGGTGAACGTGTGGTAATGCGTCTGTTGGATAAAAACGCCACTCGCCTAGATCTACACAGTTTGGGTATGACGGCAGAGAACCACGAGAACTTCCGTAAACTTATTCAGCGCCCACACGGTATTATCTTGGTTACCGGTCCTACGGGTTCGGGTAAATCAACGACCTTGTACGCTGGCCTGCAAGAACTCAACAGTAACGAACGCAACATCCTTACCGTTGAAGACCCAATCGAATTTGATATTGATGGTATTGGTCAAACACAGGTAAACCCTAAGGTTGATATGACCTTTGCGCGCGGCTTACGTGCGATTCTTCGTCAAGATCCCGATGTGGTAATGATTGGTGAGATCCGTGATTTAGAGACTGCTGAGATCGCTGTTCAAGCCTCTTTGACGGGTCACTTGGTCATGTCGACTCTTCACACCAATACGGCAATCGGTGCGATCACGCGTCTGCGTGATATGGGCATTGAACCTTTCTTGATCTCTTCTTCTCTGCTGGGTGTTTTGGCTCAGCGCTTGGTTCGTACTCTGTGTAACGACTGTAAAGAACCTTACGAAGCCGATAAAGAACAGAAAAAGCTGTTTGGTATGAAGAAGAAAGAGAGCCTCACACTTTACCATGCAAAAGGTTGTGAAGAGTGTGGCCATAAAGGTTATCGAGGTCGTACCGGTATTCATGAGCTACTGATGATTGACGATTCGGTACAAGAGCTGATTCACAGTGAAGCTGGAGAACAGGCAATTGAGAAAGCGATTCGTGGCACAACCCCAAGTATTCGAGATGATGGCTTGAGCAAAGTTCTGAAAGGGGTAACGTCCTTAGAAGAAGTGATGCGAGTGACTAAGGAAGTCTAGTATGGCGGCATTTGAATACAAAGCGCTGGATGCCAAAGGTAAGAGCAAAAAGGGTTCGATTGAAGCGGATAATGCTCGTCAGGCTCGCCAACGTTTAAAAGAACAAGGTTTAATGCCGGTTGAGATGACCGAAGCTAAGGCGAAAAATGCGAAAGGTACTCAGCCTTCGACCAGCTTTAAGCGTGGTATCAGCACGCCAGATCTTGCGTTGATTACTCGTCAAATATCCACGCTCGTTCAATCAGGCATGCCGCTAGAAGAGTGCTTGAAAGCGGTCGCTGAGCAGTCTGAAAAGCCACGTATTCGAACTATGTTACTGGCAGTCCGATCTAAAGTGACAGAAGGTTACTCGCTAGCGGATAGCTTGTCTGATTATCCACACATCTTCGATGAACTGTTTAGGGCCATGGTTGCGGCGGGTGAGAAGTCTGGTCACTTAGATGCGGTATTGGAGCGACTGGCCGATTACGCAGAAAATCGTCAGAAGATGCGCTCTAAGCTGCTACAAGCGATGATCTACCCTGTGGTGCTGGTGGTGTTTGCGGTGACGATTGTTTCGTTCCTGTTGGCAACCGTGGTACCTAAGATCGTCGAGCCTATTATCCAAATGGGCCAAGAGCTTCCTCAGTCGACACAATTTTTATTGGCATCGAGTGAATTTATCCAGAATTGGGGCATCCAATTACTGTTGTTGATCATTGGTGTGATTGTGTTGATTAAGACCGCGCTCAAAAAGTCGGGTGTTCGCATGAGCTGGGATCGCAAACTATTGAGTATTCCGCTGATCGGCAAGATTGCGAAAGGGATCAATACCTCTCGTTTTGCACGAACACTCTCAATTTGTACCTCGAGTGCGATTCCAATCCTTGAAGGGATGAAGGTCGCGGTTGATGTGATGTCGAATCAACATGTGAAACAACAAGTATTACAGGCTTCAGACAGTGTTAGAGAAGGCGCAAGCTTACGTAAAGCGTTGGATCAAACCAAACTCTTTCCACCGATGATGCTGCATATGATCGCCAGTGGTGAGCAGAGTGGTCAGTTGGAACAGATGCTGACAAGAGCGGCAGATAACCAAGACCAAAGCTTTGAGTCGACGGTTAATATCGCGTTAGGCATTTTCACCCCAGCGCTTATCGCGTTGATGGCCGGTTTGGTGCTGTTTATCGTGATGGCGACACTGATGCCGATGCTTGAAATGAACAATTTAATGAGTGGATAACGTACTGCTCATCAGACGTTAGTTTTTGGATTATCGAGAAGAAGGGCATTATTACCTTCAACTCGCTATCTGTAATTTGGAGAAAATAATGAAAAATAAAATGAAAAAACAGTCAGGCTTTACTCTATTGGAAGTGATGGTTGTTGTGGTTATTCTTGGTGTTTTAGCCAGCTTTGTTGTTCCTAACCTTTTGGGTAACAAAGAGAAGGCGGATCAACAGAAAGCCATCACGGATATCGTGGCGCTAGAGAACGCGCTAGATATGTACAAACTGGATAACAGTGTTTACCCAACAACGGATCAAGGCCTTGATGGATTGGTTTCTAAGCCAAGCAGTCCAGAGCCTCGTAACTACCGTGACGGTGGCTACATTAAGCGTCTGCCTAACGACCCATGGGGCAATGAGTATCAATACCTAAGCCCAGGTGATAACGGTACTATCGATATCTTTACGCTTGGTGCTGACGGCCAAGAAGGCGGTGAAGGTATCGCTGCGGATATCGGTAACTGGAACATGCAGGATTTCCAATAAGCTTTGGCTTATTGTCGCTTGATAAGTTCCTGTTGATTGAACAGTTCGTGTTAGTTGATACGTTATTGATGGTAGGACGTAAACAGATGGAGTCTACAAGGTGAAAACTCAGCAAACACAGCCAGGTTTCACCTTGATTGAGATTCTTTTGGTGTTGGTATTACTGTCAGTAACGGCGGTCGCGGTGATCGCGACTATTCCGACCAATAGCAAAGATGTCGCTAAAAAATACGCTCAAAGCTTCTATCAACGAGTTCAATTACTCAATGAAGAGGCTATTTTGAGTGGCTTGGATTTTGGCGTTCGTGTCGATGAAAAGAAATCGACTTACGTTCTGATGGCGCTTAAGTCAGAAGGTTGGCAAGACGTCGAATTTGAAAAAATCCCCTCTTCAACTGAATTACCGGAAGAACTCGCGTTGTCACTGACTTTAGGTGGTGGCGCATGGGAAGACGATGATCGTCTGTTCAATCCCGGAAGCTTGTTTGATGAAGATATGTTTGCGGATCTTGAAGAGGAAAAAAAGCCCAAGCCACCTCAGATATACATTTTGTCGAGTGCTGAAATGACGCCATTTGTATTGTCGTTTTATCCAAATACCGGAGACACCATACAAGATGGTTGGCGTATTCGAGTGTTGGATAATGGTGTGATTCGACTGCTAGAGCCGGGAGAAGAAGATGAAGAGGAATAACCGTTCTCCTTATCGTTCTCGTGGTATGCCTCTTGGTTCTCGAGGAATGACTCTGCTTGAAGTATTAGTTGCGCTCGCTATCTTCGCTACGGCGGCGATCAGTGTGATTCGTGCTGTCACCCAACACATTAATACCCTCAGTTATCTAGAAGAAAAAACCTTCGCGGCGATGGTTGTTGATAACCAGATGGCCTTAGTCATGCTGCATCCTGAGAAGCTTAAAAAAGCGCAGGGTACGCAAGAGTTAGCAGGAAGAGAGTGGTTCTGGAAGGTGACTCCCATCGATACCAGCGATAATTTATTAAAGGCGTTTGATGTGAGTGCGGCAACAAGTAAGAAAGCTTCTCCAGTGGTCACGGTGCGCAGCTATGTGGTCAATTAAAAGCGTGTGGTTAGCTAAGAGCAAGTCGCCAAGCGAGAGCATGTCCGCCAATAAGCGAGAGCCTCGTAAACAAGGTCTATCTTCAAAAGGGAGAGGCTTTACTTTAATCGAAGTTTTGGTCTCGATTGCCATCTTTTCCACGTTAAGCATGGCGGCTTATCAGGTGGTAAATCAGGTCCAACGAAGCAATGAACTCTCTATTGAGCGCAGTGCTCGTTTAAATCAACTGCAACGCAGTTTAGTCATTTTAGATAATGATTTTCGCCAGATGGCGGTACGACAATTTCGTACCAATGGTGAAGAAGCATCATCTAAGCTGATCCTAATGAAAGAGTATTTACTGGATTCCGACAGTGTTGGCATCATGTTTACTCGCCTTGGTTGGCACAACCCACAGCAGCAGTTCCCTCGCGGAGAAGTCACCAAAGTAGGCTACCGCATAAAAGAGGAAACGCTTGAGCGTGTATGGTGGCGTTACCCCGATACACCTGCCGGCCAACAAGGTGTGATTACTCCTCTGCTTGATGATGTTGAGAACCTGGAGTTCGAGTTTTATGACGGAAGCCGCTGGGGCAAAGAGTGGCAAACCGATAAATCACTGCCTAAAGCGGTGAGACTTAAGCTGACACTGAAAGATTACGGTGAGATAGAACGTGTTTATCTCACACCAAGTGGCGCCTTAGATCAGGTCGATGATTCTTCAAACAGTGACTCTTCAGGCAGTAATGAGGGGAATAATGATTCATCAAACTAATAAGCCTGCACTGACAAGGTCTGCTGTGGGGCGTAAACAGCGTGGTGTCGCGCTGATCATTATTCTGATGCTTTTGGCGATCATGGCAACCATAGCTGGCAGTATGTCGGAGCGTCTGTTTACGCAATTCAAACGCGTTGGCAATCAACTGAATTACCAACAGGCTTACTGGTATAGCATTGGTGTAGAAGCACTTGTCCAAGACGGTATTAGGCAAAGCTATAAAGATAGTGATACGGTGAACTTAAGCCAGCCATGGGCGTTAGAAGAGCAGGTATACCCATTGGATTATGGCCAAGTTAAAGGGCGTATCGTTGATGCTCAGGCTTGTTTCAATCTTAATGCGCTCGCTGGGATTACGACGACATCAAGTAACCAAACCCCTTATTTAGTGAAGGTTTGGCAAACTTTACTGGAAAACCAAGATGTGGAGCCTTATCAGGCTGAGGTTATCGCAAATTCAAGTTGGGAATTTCTGGACTCTGATACTCGAGCCACCTCTTCGACGGGTGTAGAAGACAGCACTTATGAGGCGATGAAGCCAGCTTATTTGGCGGCGAATGGCCTAATAGCGGATGAATCAGAGTTGCGAGCCATTTATCAGGTCTCTGGTGAGGCAATGGAAAAGGTACATCCATTTATTTGCGCTTTGCCCACTGATGATTTCCGATTAAACGTGAATACCATCTCGGAAAAGCAGGCATCTTTACTGGAAGCAATGTTTGCACCCGGTCTAAGTGAATCGGACGCCAAACAGCTGATAGACAAGCGCCCATTTGATGGCTGGGATTCGGTGGATGCGTTTATGGCTGAGCCTGCTATTGTTGGTGTGAGTGCTGAAGTCAGCAAACAAGCGAAAGCATATTTAACTGTAGATAGCGCCTATTTTGAGCTAGATGCAGAGGTATTAGTTGAGCAGTCTCGTGTACGTATACGAACGCTTTTCTATAGTAGTAATAGAGAAACAGTGACGGTAGTACGCCGTCGTTTTGGAGGAATCCGTGAGCGAGTTTCTGACCGTTCGACTGAGTAGCGAACCACAAAGCCCAGTGCAGTGGTTGGTTTGGTCGACAAGCCAACAAGAAGTGATAGCAAGTGGTGAGCTGTCTAGCTGGGATCAGCTTGATGAGTTAACGCCTTACGCTGAAAAGCGTAGCTGTATCGCTTTATTGCCGGGAAATGAGTGCTTAATTAAGCGTGTTGAAATTCCGAAAGGTGCTGCTCGCCAGTTCGACTCTATGCTGCCATTTTTGTTAGAAGACGAAGTGGCACAAGATATCGAAGACTTACATCTAACCATTTTAGATAAAGATGCAACGCACGCTACTGTGTGTGGTGTAGATCGCGAATGGTTAAAACAAGCTTTAGACCAGTTTCGCAAAGCCAATATTATTTTCCGTAAGGTGCTACCAGATACACTAGCCGTGCCTGTTGAAGATCAAGGCATCAGTGCATTGCAAATCGACCAGCACTGGTTATTGCGCCAAGGTCACTCTCAACGTCAAGGTAACTATCAAGCCGTATCGATCAGCGAAGCATGGTTACCGATGTTTTTGCAAAGTGATTGGGTTGTGGCTGACGACGAAGAGCAACCTACGACTATCTTCAGCTATACCGCAATGCCGAGCGACGATGTACAACAGCAAAGCGGTATGGAATGGCAAGCAAAGCCTGCGGAATTAGTGATGTCTTTGCTGAGTCAACAAGCGATCACAAGCGGCGTAAATTTACTGACGGGCACCTTTAAAACCAAATCTTCTTTCAGTAAATATTGGCGTGTATGGCAGAAGGTGGCGATTGCTGCTTGCTTGCTGGTGGCCGTGATTGTGACTCAACAAGTGTTGAAGGTGCAGCAATACGAAGCACAGGCACAAGCCTATCGCATGGAGAGTGAGCGTATCTTTAGAGCCGTTCTGCCAGGCAAACAACGAATTCCGACAGTAAGCTACCTTAAGCGTCAGATGAATGACGAAGCTAAGAAATACGGTGGCTCAGGCGATGGTGACTCCTTACTTGGTTGGTTAGCATTGCTGCCTGAAACGTTAGGACAAGTGAAATCGATCGAAGTCGAAAGCATTCGCTATGATGGCAATCGCTCTGAAGTTCGATTACAAGCTAAAAGCGCTGATTTTCAACATTTTGAGACGGCTAAAGTGAAACTTGAAGAGAAGTTTTCCGTTGAACAAGGGCCATTGAACCGTAATGGCGATGCCGTATTTGGCAGTTTTACCCTTAAGCCCCGTCAGTAACTGCGCAAGGAGATCAGTGATGAGAAATATAATTGAGCCACTCCAAGCGTGGTGGACTTCAATAAGTCAAAGAGAGCAACGATTAGTCGTTGGTTGCTCAATTTTATTGGTAGTAGGTATCATTTATTGGGGGCTAATACAGCCCCTCAGTCAGCGAGCTGAACTGGCACAGAGTCGCATTCAAAGTGAAAAGCAACTACTGGCTTGGGTTACCAATAAAGCCAATGAGGTGGTTGAACTAAGAGGCAATGGTGGCATTAGTGCTAGTCAGCCTCTGAATCAATCCGTGCCCGCATCTATGCGTCGCTTCAAGATTGAATTGATACGAGTGCAACCACGTGGCGAGATGCTGCAAGTGTGGATTAAACCTTTGCCATTTAATCAATTTGTTGATTGGCTGACATACCTGAAAGAAAAGCAGGGTGTTGAGGTTGAGTTTATGGATATTGATCGCTCTGATAGCCTTGGGGTTATTGACGTCAACCGACTACAGTTTAAATGAGGTTAATGTGAAACGCGGTTTATCTTTTAAGTATGGTTTGTTATTTAGCAGCATCTTTATCGTTTTTTTCTCGGTAAGTTTGTTGCTGCACTTGCCGGCTTCTTTTGTTCTCAAACATGCGCCCGTTGTACGTGGTTTAAGCATTGAAGGTGTTGAGGGTACGGTTTGGCAAGGTCGCGCTAACAATATTGCGTGGCAGCGTGTCAATTACGGCTCAGTGCAGTGGGACTTCCAGTTCTCTAAGCTATTCCAAGCCAAAGTAGAACTTGCGGTTCGCTTTGGACGTAACAGCGACATGAACTTATCTGGTAAAGGGCTTATCGGGTATAGCATGAGTGGTGCTTACGCGGAAAACTTAGTGGCATCAATGCCAGCTAGTAACGTGGTGAAGTATGCGCCTGCTATCCCTGTGCCAGTGTCTATTGCAGGACAAGTTGAACTGACTATCAAACATGCTGTTCAAGCTCAACCTTGGTGTCAATCTGGCGAAGGTACCGTGGCTTGGTCGGGCGCTGCGGTTGATTCTCCGGTTGGCTCGTTAGATTTTGGCCCTGTGATTGCTGACATCAGTTGTGAAAACAGCACTGTTTCAGCGAAAGGTAATCAGAAGAGTGCTCAAGTTGATAGTGAGTTTTCTGCGAGCGTAACGCCAAATCAAAGCTACACCTCGGCTGCATGGTTTAAGCCGGGCGCTGAATTCCCACCTGCGATGCAGAGTCAGCTTAAGTGGTTGGGCAACCCTGACAGCCAAGGTAAGTACCAGTTTACCTACCAAGGTCGTTTTTAATCCGGTATCTACTTCTGAACTAGCATCCGTTGGTTATCAAATAACGAGATATAAAAAATGGGCACCTCAATGAGGTGCCCATTTTATTTGTTCTGAGAATCTAGAGGATATCTGACGGTTAAAGAGAGCAAACAAGCCTAGTCTTTACCTTGTAAGATTTCTGCCCACGGTAAGTCAGCATCACCAAGCACAATGAAGTTCGGGTTCTCAAGCGTCTCTCTTTCATTGTACGAAAGCGGCTCTAACTGGGTACTTAAGATTCGTCCGCCAGCTTCTTCAACAATGCACTGGGTTGCTGCGGTATCCCACTCTCCGGTTGGTCCAATACGTAGATAACAGTCCACAGCACCTTCTGCGACTAAACATGCCTTAAGCGCAGCAGAGCCAAGAGGAACTAAGTCGTAGTTCCAAGCAGAGCTCATACGGTTAGTGATTCGATTGATGTCTTGGCGACGGCTGATTGCCATCGCGATCGATTGGTTTGGCAGCTCGTGACGATGCGTTTTGATTTTAACGCTGTCATTAAGGTCTGGAATTTTCCATGCACCTTTACCACTGTAAGCGTAATAACTCACACCTGAAACCGGTGCGTATACCACGCCCATTACTGGCTTGTTGTGTTCGATTAGGGCAATAATTGTCGCGAAATCGCCACTTCTTGCAATGAACTCCTGCGTACCATCCAGCGGATCAACCAACCAGTAGCGATCCCATTGAGAACGTTGTTCTAGGCTGATATCAGCGGCTTCTTCCGATAACACCGGAATATCAGGTGTCAGTTCGCTAAGTTTTTTCGAGATCAGTTTATGAGCGGCGAGATCAGCACTAGTGACGGGCGTATCATCACTCTTGGTAAACTCTTCGTAATCTTTTTTCTCGTAGATTTCTAAGATCAGTTGCCCAGCAGAGCGAGCAATCTCAATGACAGAGGGCAGCAGGTGAGACAAATCTTTTGTTATTGGCATAAATATTCTCTTACTCTTCGAGTGATTCTGACTGTTTTAATTATTGTTTAATACGCGAAGGGCTAATAGTAGGGCGGTAATACTGCGAGCCTCACAGAAGTCGAGATGCGTTAACAGTTCTTCGGCTTGAGTAAGTGGCCAGCGCACAATGTCTAGTGGCTCTGGTTCATCACCTTCTAGTTTCTCTGGGTAGAGCTCTTCTGCGATAAACAGCGTCATCTTGCTAGAGAAGTAAGAGGGTGCAAGGATCACTTCTTTTAGAGGAGTAAGCTTGTTGGCACCAAAGCCAATCTCTTCTTTTAGTTCACGAACGGCGGCTTCATTTGGTTGTTCGCCGGGATCAATTAGACCTTTTGGGAAGCCGAGTTCATAGCGCTCTGTACCCGCAGCGTATTCACGCACTAACAGAATATCGCCTTGTTCAGTAATCGGAACCATCATGACTGCGTTTCGGCCGCTGGGCTTCATACGTTCGTAAGTGCGCTCTTCACCGTTTGAAAAGCGTAAATCGAGAGACTCGATAGAGAACAGTTTTGATTGAGCGACAGTTTGCTGAGCCAAAATTTCTGGTTTGGTCCTTTTTGTCATTGCGCTCACTCCTTAACTCATTGGAATTCTTTCTTATAAAGTCATTCTAATATAGGGGAAATGACGGTGAGTTCCTAGATCCTAGCTTTCATATCCTAGAATTATTGGAGCAGGAACCGATTGCGATCACTTGAATACCTTACTGCAAATGGTAACGCCTCACTATTGTTGGCATTGAACGGGAAATATACGGTTGAGGAGTGCTTCTGCTGTTTTAAACACAAAAAAGGTTGATGCTTGCGCATCAACCTTTTGATTGAATCTTTAACTACCTACTGGCTAAGACTGTATGAGTGCTTAGTTGTAGGAGCACTTAGTTGTAAAGTGCCTAGTAGTAAACATGATTAGTAGTAAGAGTGCTCACCGCGATCGTGTTCAGTTGCATCACGAACGGCTGTCAATTCACCTTCGAATTGTTGAAGAAGTTCTTTCTCGATGCCTTCTTTTAGCGTTACATCAACCATAGAACAACCGTTACAACCACCGCCGAATGCAACGATAGCAGCACCTTCTTCAGTGATCTCTACTAGGCTAACGTGACCGCCGTGGCCAGCAAGCTGTGGGTTCACTTGGGTTTGGATTGCATACTCAACACGCTCTATCAGAGTTGCGTCGTCTGATACTTTACGCATTTTAGCGTTTGGTGCTTTAAGCGTTAATTGAGAGCCCATTTTGTCAGTCACGAAGTCAATCTCAGCTTCGTCTAGGAATGGCAGGCTTAACTCATCTACGTATGCAGAGAATGCTTCGAAAGACAGTTTTGTATCAGACGCTTCGATAGCATCTGTTGGGCAGTAAGAAACACCACACTCAGCGTTTTGTGTGCCTGGGTTTACCACGAACACACGAATGTTTGTACCTTCAGGCTGCTGTGACAGCAGATTGGCAAAGTGAGTTTGAGCTGTTTCTGTAATAGTAATATTTGACACGACGAATACCTGAGTAGATTTGTAGGTTATTAGCGCCATTCTACTCCTGTCAGACTTGTAATTCAGCCCTTTTTTGTTGGATTGCTGTACAAGTAGCGATTCACAGCTTCTATCCAGAGGGCTCAGGAGTGCGGCAGATGCAGTAAATATCAATCCTTTTCACACCTACTTCAAGTAGTAATTGGCATAATTGATACACAGTACTGCCGGTGGTTACAACATCATCAATTATCGCGACGTGAGAGGGGATATTTCCATGAAAGTCTTGTTTTCTAAGCGTAAAAGCACTCTTTAGATTGTGTAATCGCGCGGATTTAGTTAGCCCTTGCTGAGAAGCTGTTGAGCGAATTCGACGGAACAGCACCTCATCTTTAACGCCAAGTTCTTGAGCTGTGTAATTAGCGAGCAGCTGACTTTGATTAAAGCCACGATGAATATATCGACGCCAATGCAGAGGGACACTGGTGATCATCGAAGCAGGATGTTCGATACGTGAAGCTAATAGCTTTGACAGATCGCGTGCAAACCAAAACTTATCGGCGTACTTCATTTGCTGAATGTAACGTGCTGTTGGAAAGGTGTAGTCCCCAACACAATAGAGACGATGCCAAGGTGGAGGCTGTGATAAACATTGCCCGCACTGCTCTACTGTGAGCAGCGTTTTTAAACCACATCGTTGGCAGCGAGGAACTGGATCAAAGAGTTTGAGACAATAATTACACCATCTAGGATGAGTATCGCTGTGCGACTTATCTAGCTTACACAGGTCGCATTGAGGTGTGACCAGACGTGGTGTGTGTTTTTGTAGCCAATCGGATAACATAGCTCGTGATGCTTTTGGGTTATGGTGTTCCTTTTACTCACAATACTGAAAAGCGCGGATTATCGCTGATGGAAAAAGTAGGGAATATCGAGAATGAGTGACACGTTATATTGGCATGTTTCTGGGCAAGGGCCTGATTTAGTGTTGGTTCACGGCTGGGGAATGAACGGTGCGGTATGGCAACAAACCGTTGATGCGTTAGAAGCTGATTTTCGAGTGCATGTTGTTGACCTTCCTGGCTATGGACACAGTTCTCATTGCCACGCTCAAGATCTTGAAGAGATAGCTCAGCAATTGTTGGCCGAAGCTCCAAAGCAGGCTATTTGGGTCGGTTGGTCACTGGGTGGCTTGGTCGCAACACACATGGCTTTGCATCACTCAGATTACGTAAGCAAATTGGTGACTGTTGCCAGTTCTCCTAAATTCGCCGCTGCAAAAGAACCCGTGTTATGGCGAGGTATTCAGCCAAACGTATTAAGCGCATTTACCGAACAGCTGGTTAAAGATTTCCAAACCACTATCGAACGCTTTATGGCACTGCAAGCCATGGGCAGCCCTTCTGCAAGGCAAGATGTAAAACAACTCAAGCAAGCGGTACTGTCTCGTCCGCTTCCGAATCCTGATTCTTTATTGGCCGGCTTAAAGATGCTGTCTGATGTTGACTTGCGTGAACAACTGCCGGAGATTTCAGTGCCTATGCTGCGTTTATACGGGCGACTGGATGGATTGGTGCCAATCAAGGTAGCAAAAGATCTGGGTAGAGCGCTGCCTCATACCGAGCAATATATATTCACGCAGTCTTCACATGCGCCGTTTATGACAGAAGCCGATGCCTTTTGCAGTGAACTAGTTAGCTTCGCGCAAAAATAATCACTAAATTTATTGCCGGATTGGTCGATATATAACCTAATACCAATCACTGTAAGTGTTCAAAAATAGCGTAGGAAAAAGGCTTGAGAACAAGGCTGCTTTTTTTTGACAAGTAGTTTTGATAAGTAGTTATTCTACAATCAAAAGTTCTAACGCCGTTATCGAGCATTTTAACAAGCTAGGATGAGCAGTTATTTACTACGATTGGTATAACACCAAGGCATTGCATGATACTCAGACCTAACTCTCTCATGAGTTGATTGCGGTAAGTTGGGCTATGCCTGTTGTGCTGACTCAGTACGACAGCGTTATGGCAACAGTGATGGGCGATTCTTGAGGAGAGTTCGCGATGATTGTGTCACCTGCAACTGCAGTAAGTGTGCCACTAATCGCCCCGTCCGTTAATGTGCAAACAGAGCAAGTTGCGCGTGATAATAGAGTCCGAGAACCTGTTGCTCCCGCAGTAGCATTGGCGAGAACCAATGCAGAGCGTAAGGTAAAATCAGACGATAAACGAAGGCAGCAGTCGGCTTGGGATCCTTCAGACCATCCAGGTTATGAAATGGAGAACGAGTCAGAGGCCAATTCGGTTAGCCATGAAAAGCCACAAGATCCTTTTGACAGGCTGTTCAGCTTATTGGCTCTGAGAACATACAGTGCTGATCAAGGAAAGGGCTATACCATGCGTTTCCGCCTGCCAAAGCATGTTTTAGATGCGGCGATTCAGGAGGGACAGATGGAGAAACGACGTAAGGTCATAAAATATCATTATGGTCATGCTGTTGCGCCTCATGCTCCATCAGAGATGTTAGTCGTGTTGTAAGTCGAAAACTTATGACCCAACCAAGCTTCGATGTCTTTTTTGAACACATAATAAAAAAACCTGCATACCCTAAGGGATGCAGGTTTTCTGTTTTAAGCACATCCGTTTTGCAGACGAGCTAACGGATTACTTTTTCGCTTTAGCGAAGGCAGCTGCGAAAGCACCGCCCATCGCCGCGTTTTGTTGCGGTTCCTCACGACGGCGTTGTCCACCTTGTGAGTTTTGGTTCGGGCGGTTTTGTGTGCGAGGTGCACTTGAACGTTGTGCGCGGTTATCTTGTCCAGGCTCATCTTTCATGCGCATGCTTAGTGCAATACGTTTACGTTGAACATCCACTTCCATCACCTTCACTTTCACGATATCACCCGCTTTCACCACTTCTCGTGGGTCAGAGACAAAGCGATCGGTCAGTGCTGAAATGTGTACCAAGCCGTCTTGGTGAACACCAATATCGACGAACGCACCGAAGTTAGCCACGTTTGAAACCACGCCTTCTAAGATCATACCGGGTTCTAAGTCAGACATGCTATTTACGCCATCGGCGAACGTTGCCGTCTTGAACTCAGGACGAGGATCTCGACCCGGTTTATCCAGCTCTTTGATGATGTCGGTTACTGTCGGTACACCAAAATTTTCATTCGTGTAATCAACCGCATGTAAGCCACGTAAGAAGTCTGTGTTACCTACCAGAGATTTGATGTCTTTATGGTTTTTCTCGGCGATGGTTTTCACCAATGGGTAAGCTTCTGGGTGAACCGATGATGCGTCTAGCGGGTTCTTACCATCCATGATACGCAGGAAGCCAGCACACTGTTCAAAGGCTTTTGGCCCTAAACGAGCGACTTTCTTCAAGGTAGTACGGGCTTCAAAGCGACCGTTTTCATCACGGAAATCCACGATGTTCTGAGCGATGGTGCTAGAAAGGCCTGCTACGCGAGTAAGTAGCGCGGCAGACGCGGTGTTCACATCAACACCTACGGCGTTTACACAGTCTTCGACAATTGCGTCTAGGCGCTTAGCAAGCATGGTTTGGCTCACATCGTGTTGGTATTGGCCCACACCGATCGATTTAGGGTCAATCTTCACAAGCTCTGCCAGTGGGTCTTGTAGACGACGCGCAATAGACACCGCACCACGAATCGAGACATCCATGTTCGGGAACTCTTTTGCCGCTAGCTCAGAAGCAGAATAAACCGATGCGCCCGCTTCGCTAACAATGATTTTCTGTGCTGTTAGGTTGCCACGCTTAATCACATCAGCAACAAAGCTGTCTGTTTCGCGTGAAGCGGTACCATTACCAATCGCAATCAAATCAACATTGAACTGGCGAACCATCTGCTCAACCACGTGTGCAGATTTGTCGTATTGCTTCTGTGGTGGGTGAGGGTAAATGGTTTCTGTTGCTAGAACCTTACCGGTTGAATCCACCACGGCGATTTTCGAACCAGTACGTAAACCCGGATCTAAGCCCAATGTTGCTCGAGGGCCAGCAGGCGCAGCCATTAGCAGGTCTTTAAGGTTGGTGGCGAATACTTCAATCGCTTCGATCTCAGCACGTTCTTTCATCGCGCCCATCAATTCGGTTTCCATGTGCATAGATACCTTGATGCGCCATGCCCAACTGATCACTTGCTTACGCCATGCATCCGCAGGTGCGCTGCTTAGGGTAATACCGTAGTGATCAGAAATGATGTTCTCGCAGTATGAGCCACGAACACCTTCTTCTTGCTCTGGATCGGCATTCATTGCCAGTGTTAGGAAGCCTTCATTTCGGCCTCGCAACATAGCAAGCGCACGGTGAGACGGTACTTTGCTGAGTGTTTCGTTATGCTCGAAGTAGTCTTTGAACTTCTCGCCTTCTTGCTCTTTACCTGTCACGACACGAGCGACTAGCTCTGAGTTGCGTGTTAGGTGTTGGCGAATCTTTTCTAGCAGGTTTGCGTCTTCCGCAATGCGCTCCATGATGATCGCACGAGCGCCATCGAGTGCGGCTTTGGTATCGGCAACGCCTTTATCACTGCTAACAAAGTTGGCTGCTTCGGTTTCCGGGTCGTGCTGTGGTTCAGTCCATAGCGTATCGGCAAGAGGTTCTAGGCCTGCTTCAATTGCGATCTGACCTTTGGTTCGGCGCTTTGGTTTGTATGGCAGGTATAAATCTTCAAGGCGAGTTTTGCTGTCTGCCTGACTGATATCACGCTCGAGTTCTGGCGTGAGTTTACCTTGGTCTTGAATCGATTTAAGAATCGTTTGGCGACGATCATCAAGTTCACGGAGGTAAGAAAGGCGACTATCAAGGTTACGTAATTGGGTATCGTCTAAGCCACCCGTAACTTCTTTACGGTAGCGGGCAATAAAGGGAACGGTGTTACCGTCGTCAATTAGGTTGACTGCGGCGGTGACTTGCTCTGAACGAACATTCAGTTCTTCAGCAATCAGTCGACAGATAGCTTGGCTCATCCGATGAATCTCTTATTTAATATCATGACAAATACATGGGGGTGAGCGTACGCTTTTTCTAGCTTTGACTGTGTAATTATCCTGTCAGAAGTCCAATTTCCGTTTCTGATACCCACTTTGTGCGAGATCTCTCACACGTGGTGTGCGACTAAGTCACTTTAAATCGATGAAATCGTCTTAAAATAAACCTAAGTTACTGATTTTATTTGTTTGTGTGTTTGTGGGCGTATTTCTCACCTGAAATGTTTTTTGGGACTGTCTAGGAAACTCGCCCAAATACCGTAATATTTAACTTGTCGACAGGGAGTTGGCAGGAACAGGAAAAAGCCTAACGGACTAGGTATCTTCAGGATGAAGATTTGATTACTTAGGATGAGTGGTCAGCAAGGAAGTGATAATCTCTGGATGAGATTCGCCAGTCAGGATGACAGGCTAGAATGGACACCGCTAGGATGGCGATGAACAAAAAGGAAATTGGTTAAAGGATTTAGCCACTATCAAGGAAAGATGCAGGGAGCACCTTATCTCGAAGAGATAAACAGTAGCCGGATTGCTGCGATAGAGACTTAACCCCGTCAGGCGAAAGCCTAGCGGGGTTTTCTTTTATCTGGCGTTTGGGTTTGCTTGAACACTCAGCTCATCGCTAAGTGTTTATTAGGTTTGATTATTCGTCGTCTGCGTAGCGAATAGAGTTAATGAACCACTCTTTGTCGCCTTCCGGTGTGGTTACCGTAAACTCGTCATCCACTTCTTTCTTGAGCAGAGCTCTAGCCATTGGTGAATCTATAGAGATATAGCCTTTAGCATCGCCGTAGATCTCTTCTGGGCCGACAATTCGAAACTTCTTAATTTCCCCATCATCATTTTCTATTTCGACCCAAGCACCGAAAAATACCTTACCTTCTTGTTGTGGCGAGTAATCCACGATAGTGACATCTGGTAGGAATTTGCGTAGGAAACGCACTCGGCGATCAATCTGACGAAGCAAACGCTTATTGAAGGTGTAATCTGCATTTTCTGAACGATCTCCAAGGCTTGCAGCCCATGTGACTATTTTGGTTATTTCTGGACGCTTCTCGTGCCATAAGTGGTCATGTTCTGCTTTGAGCTTGTTATAACCTTCGCGGGTGATAAGTTTGGTTTTCATAAATCTGACTTAATGAAATGATGATCTAAGATAGAATATATAGAAAGGCAACATACGTTAACAATTATTTAGGCGACTTTTCCCTCAATAATGTTACATTTTTAATGTCTTATACCAATATACAATGTACCAAGAATGCTTAACCTTAGGTTTAAGCTTTAATAGGTGGAACCATTACATGCAAGAAAACTACAAAATTTTAGTGGTCGATGACGATGCTCGTTTACGTGCACTGCTAGAACGCTATCTGTCAGAGCAAGGCTTTCAAGTGCGTAGCGTGGCAAACAGTGAGCAGATGGACCGCCTGTTAACCCGTGAAAACTTTCACTTGATGGTATTGGATTTAATGTTGCCGGGCGAAGACGGTCTTTCGATCTGTCGTCGTCTAAGAAACGCAAACAACTCGCTACCAATCCTGATGCTGACCGCAAAGGGTGACGAAGTGGATCGCATTGTGGGTTTGGAAGTGGGTGCTGATGATTACCTGCCAAAACCATTTAACCCACGTGAACTGCTTGCTCGTATCAAAGCGGTAATGCGTCGCCAAGTGATTGAAGCACCGGGCGCGCCAAGCACAGAAGAGTCTGTGGTTGAGTTTGGTGAGTTCCGCCTAAACCTAGGTACACGTGAAATGTTCCGCGGTGAAGAGCCTATGCCTCTTACCTCAGGTGAATTTGCGGTTCTGAAGTCACTGGTCACTAACGCTCGTGAGCCAATGTCTCGCGATAAGCTGATGAACATGGCGCGTGGCCGTGAGTATTCAGCGATGGAACGTTCTATCGATGTTCAGATTTCGCGTTTGCGTCGTCTAGTAGAAGAAGATCCAAGTAAACCTCGTTATATCCAAACGGTGTGGGGCTTGGGTTATGTATTCGTTCCAGATGGCAAAGCTGTGTAATCTAGCTTTGCTCGTTCTGTGATTCAGAATTTATTATTTACGGGTCATCTCATTAATATGCGATGGCCCGTTTTGTATTCAGCACAATGAGAGATACCAATCGTAGTAAATAACTGCTCATCCTAGCTTGTTAAAACGCTCGATAACTTCGTTAGAAATTTTGATTGTAGAATAACTACTTATCAAAAATTGCAGCCTTGTTCTCAAGCCTTTTTCCGGCGCTATTTATGATCATTTACTTACTGTGATTGGTATTACAGTTATAGTTCCCACTATATTCCTTTATCATCCCTCACTTTAGGTCTTCTATGCGCATACGTAGCTCCTTTACTCAGTCGATAGTGCTCTTCTTAACCCTGTTGGTTGCCAGCCAAATCTTTTCTTATTACGCGGTGTTCAATTATGCATTGATGCCGAGTTTGCAGCAGTTTAATAAGATTTTGGCTCACGAACTAAACCTAGTATTGGACCAAGGCAGTGATATCGAGATTGATGCGCCACTGCGTCAGCGTGTACTTGAGCAGCTCGGGGTTACGGTTCATGCAAAGGACAGTGAAGCGTCGGGCGAGTACTACCATGCGGTCGCGATAGACCTGATGAGTGAGGAGATGACCAAAGAGTTGGGCTCTGAGACCGAAGTGCGATTGGTTTTGGGCAAAGAAAGTTACGTGTTGTGGATGGACATTGCTCAGTTGCCTAACTCTTTGATTCGTATTCCCCTGTCTGAGCTGCAAGAAGAAGACTTTGCGCCTCTATTTCGTAACAGTCTGATCATGGCGTTGTTGATTGTTGCTGGTGGGTGGCTGTTTATCCGCTTGCAAAATCGGCCGTTGATAGCCCTAGAGAAAGCCGCGCAAGGTGTTGGGCGAGGTGATATTCCACCGCCCTTACCAGTACAAGGTGCACAAGAGATTCGCTCGGTAACTCGAGCCTTTAATCAGATGTCGAAAGGCATTCAAGAACTCGAAGAAGATAGAGCCCTACTAATGGCGGGTATCAGCCATGATCTGCGTACACCACTCACGCGTATTCGCTTGGCGACTGAGATGATGTCGCCAGAAGATAGCTATCTAGCGGAAGGGATCATCAGTGATACTGAAGAGTGCAATGAGATCATCAGTCAGTTTATGGATTACCTAAAGCCTGTGGACCGAGACTCATTCCAGGCGGTATTTGTCGATGATATTGCGCGCGAGGTCTCTAGCTCTGAAGGAGGCTATGAGGTTCAGATTGAAACCGATATTCCAGAAACCATGAAACCTGCTTTGGGTAACCCGATCGCGATGAAGCGTGCGGTGAGTAATTTGGTGGTAAATGCGCTGCGCTACGGTAATGGTTGGGTCAAAGTATCGACTGGCATGACAGCAGATAACAAACTGGCTTGGGTAACGGTAGAAGATAATGGTCCGGGTATTCCACAAGACCAAATTGGTAAGTTGTTTGAACCGTTCACTCGTGGTGACACGGCTCGTGGTAGTGAAGGGACAGGTTTAGGTTTAGCGATCGTGAAACGTATTGTCAGCCAACACCAAGGTGCGGTGGTGGTGAATAACCGCAGTGAGGGTGGCTTGAAGGCGCAGATCAGTTTCCCTGTGAAACCTTAGTTATCATCGGGCTGTTTTATGGTGACGGGTTCGGGGAGCAGTTAAGAGATCCTCGACTCGGTCACTCTTCCCTCTCGGGGAATCTCTCTCTCGCTTGATGAAAGTAACGCACATTAAAAAGGCTTCCTTGAGGGAAGCCTTTTTACGTTTTGGATGACGTTAGTTTTGCTAATTAAGCCTTAGAGTAAACATCGCGTTCACCCAGCCAGCGGTTGATGATCGCCTTGGCATTGTCTGGGTAGCTATCGTGAATATGACGCGCGATACGCTGCACTTCAGGAATTAAACGTTGGTCACGAACTAAGTCGGCAATTTTGAAATCAGCCAAGCCTGTTTGTTTAGTGCCAAGTAGCTCACCGGGGCCACGGATCTCTAAGTCACGCTGAGCTATCACAAAGCCATCGTTACTTTCACGAAGTACCCCTAAGCGTTTCTGAGCGGTTTTAGATAGTGGGGAGTGGTACAACAGTACACAATGGCTTGCGACCGAACCACGGCCAACACGGCCACGCAGTTGGTGCAGTTGCGCTAGACCAAGACGCTCTGGGTTCTCGATGATCATTAAGCTCGAATTCGGTACATCCACACCGACTTCAATCACGGTTGTAGCAACTAACAGGTGCAGTTTGTTCTCTTTGAATTCCTGCATCACCGCTTGTTTCTCTGCGGGTTTCATTCGGCCATGAACCAAACCAATTTTTACGTCGGGCAGTTTGCGTTGCAGCTCTTCTGCCGTATCCGCTGCAGCTTGAGCTTCCAGTACTTCCGATTCATCAATCAACGTACACACCCAGTAAGCTTGTTTGCCTTCATTGAGACACGCATTTTTCACACGTTCAACAATGTCATCGCGCTTGGTATCAGGAATCGCGACGGTTTGAATTGGGGTTCGCCCCGGTGGTAACTCATCAATAATAGAAGTTTCAAGATCGGCATAGGCCGTCATTGCTAACGTTCGTGGGATTGGGGTCGCGGTCATCACCAGTTGGTGAGGGTAATAACCTTGCTTCGCGCCTTTTTCACGCAGCTCTAATCGCTGGTGGACACCAAATCGGTGCTGCTCATCGATGATCACTAAGCCAAGGTTTTTGAATTCGACATGCTCTTGAAATAGCGCATGAGTACCGACCACCATTTGTGCTTCGCCGCTGGCAATACGTGTTAGTTCAGTTTCACGAGCTTTGCCTTTGAGCTTACCTGCTAGCCATCCAACTTGAATACCCATTGCCTCAAACCAGTTGGTAAAGTTAATCGCGTGTTGTTCTGCGAGTAGTTCAGTTGGTGCCATAAGTGCTACTTGTTGACCGTGTTCCAATGCGCGAATCGCCGCCAGTGCAGCGACTAAGGTTTTACCAGAGCCCACATCACCTTGCACTAAACGCATCATAGGGTGCGGTTTTTCCAAGTCAGCTTCGATCTCTTTGGTCACTCGTGCTTGGGCATTGGTTGGTGAAAACGGCAGCTGAGCCAGTAGCTTATCTTTAAGAGTGTTTACTGGAGGAAAAGGCATTGCCTTGTCTTGCTGCCCTTTGCTACGAACAGACAACATAGACAGGTTTTGAGCCAGTAACTCTTCCATAATTAGGCGCAGTTGCGCAGGGTGCTTGCCTTCATCAAACAGCTCTAGGTCAATGCCCGGGGGCGGCCTGTGAATGGTATGCAGTGCTTGTGCGAGGGTAATTTGGTGGTCGTATAGACCAGACGGTAGCAGCTCATTGACGGCTGCTTTATCGATTAACTCTAGAGCTTGGTCTGTGAGGTTACGTAGCGTGACTTGCCTTAGCCCTTCAGTGGTTGGATACACCGGAGTAAGATTTGCTTCAACATCTGGTTGTTGCCTAGGAGCAAAGAATTTGTAGTCAGGGTGAACAATCTCAAGCCCCATATTGCCGCGCTTGATCTCACCATAAGCATGCACTTGTTTGCCTTCGGCAAAGTTATTCTTCATACCGGCGGTGAAGTTGAAAAAGCGTAGGGTGATGGTGCCGTTACCATCGCTGATCTTTACTGCAAGCATCTTACGTTTACCGAAAATGGTATCAACATGCATCACCTTGCCTTGCACAGCAGCCCACAGCCCGGCATGCAGCTTTACTATGGGATAGATACGAGTTCTATCTTCATAGCGCAAAGGCAGATGAAATAGCAGGTCTTGTACATTGTTAAGCCCAACCTTTTCCAGTTTCTCTGCGACTTTTGCGCCGACTCCAGATAAAGAGTTGAGAGGGATAGCAGATAAAAGCTGTGACATAACAAGGCTCATAAACGTAAGAGAGATAATCTATTCAAGCATTTTACTGGATTTTTGTACAGGCATGAATAGCATGAAACTAGGGGAACTCTAGAATCGCAGCCACAAAAAATCCCCTTAAGCGATAAAGCATTAAGGGGATTTCAATTCTTAGCAAAGTTGCCAATAAGTTCGAACGTTAGTTCTTGCGACGTCTTACTTTGAGCGCGTGTGGCATCACACGTAGCTTCTTCATAATACTCGCTAAATGAACACGATCTTTCGTGGTCAACAAGATAGTCACTGTGTACAAGCGTCCGTCACGTTCTTCGGTTGAGATACCGTGAATGTTCGAGCCTGTTTTCGAGATAACGTTAGTTAACTCAGCCAGTGCACCTTGATGGTTCTGCAATTCGACCTGGAGTTCAGCAGTGAACTCTTGGTTGTAATCGTCAGACCATTCAACCGCCATGTATTTATCCGGTTCTTTCTGGTAACCACGAACGTTTGGACACGTTTCTCGGTGTACCACAAGACCACGACCTGGAGATACATGAGCAATAATGTGATCATCTGGAATCGGGTGACAACAGTTAGCGAACGTCAGTAATAGGCCTTCAGCACCACGGATAGGTAATTTCTTCCTAGGTGTATCGCTGTTGTTTGCCACTTCAGTCAGTTCGTCAGCATCGCCCAATAAACGACGAGCAATAACGATACTCATCAGTTCACCAAGACCAATCGATGCTAGCAAGTCTTCAATGTTATCGAGACGTAGATCAGACAATACATGTTCGATATTCTCTTGACCGACATCGGCAATAGAGTGTTCACCAAGTGCATGGTTCAGTAGGCGACGGCCAAGGGTAATCGACTCTTCACGACGCATCGTTTTCAGGACCTGACGGATCTTCGTACGCGCACGTGAGGTCACTACGTAGTTGAGCCATGCTGCATTCGGACGTGCGCCCGGAGCACTGATGATCTCAATAGTTTGGCCATTCTTCAGCGATTTGCTGAGTGGGTAAGGGTTCATGTCTACACGAGCACCGACACACATGTTGCCGACGTCGGTATGTACCGCGTAAGCAAAATCGACTGCTGTTGCGCCTGCTGGAAGTTCGACAATGCGACCTTTCGGCGTGAATACGAAGATCTCATCTGGGAACAGATCAGATTTAACGTTTTCAATGAATTCGAATGAGTTACCTGCGCTTTGTTGCAGCTCAAGTAAGCTCTGCATCCAACGTTGTGCTTTAACCTGTGCGGTTGTCCCGTTGCTACTGCGTGAGCCATTGCCTTTGTAAGACCAGTGCGCCGCGACACCTTTATCTGCCATCTGCTCCATATCTTCAGTACGGATCTGGACCTCAACTGGCACCCCGTGAGGGCCGATCATTGACGTGTGCAGAGATTGGTAGCCGTTGGCTTTCGGTACCGCAATATAGTCTTTCATGCGGCCAGGACGAGGCTTGTACAGGCTGTGGGCCTGACCAAGTACGCGATAGCAAGTATCTGGTGTATCAACCACCACGCGGAAAGCGTAGATGTCCATAATGGTGTGGAAGCGCTGTTCTTTGGTTTTCATCTTGTTATAGATGGAGAACAGGTTCTTTTCACGACCAAGTACGCGAGCAGGTAAACCGACTTCTTCAAGGCGGCCTTCGATTTCGCTATGGATACGTTGGATCATCTCTTTACGGTTACCACGCGCAGCTTTCACTACGTTTTTCAGGACGCGATAACGGTTAGGATAAAGGGCTTCGAAGCCCAGCTCTTCTAGTTCTGTCTTGATGTTATGAATACCAAGACGATGAGCTAGCGGAGAATAAATCTCTAGGGTTTCACGAGCAATACGACGCTTCTTATCAGGACGAAGTGCCCCAAGCGTACGCATGTTGTGAGTACGGTCAGCTAATTTGATCAAGATAACGCGGATGTCTTGCACCATCGCGAGAACCATCTTACGGAAGTTCTCTGCTTGCGCTTCTTTGCGATCACGAAATTTAAGCTTATCCAGCTTAGATACACCATCAACCAGCTCAGCAACGGTATTGCCGAATTGAGCTTCTAGCTCCTCTTTTGTAACTTCAGTATCTTCAATTACATCGTGGAGTAAGGCTGCTTGCAGAGTTTCGATATCCAGACGCATTTCTGCCAGGATTCTTGAAACAGCTACAGGGTGGATAATGTATGGTTCACCCGTTGAACGGGTTTGCCCTTCATGGGCGTCTCTCGCTACCACATAAGATTGACGCAGAGCCTCAACTTGAGGCTCTGTTAGGTATTCTTGGGCAACGTCTTTGAGGCTATCGAATAGATACAAATTAAAGGCCCGGAAGGTTAATTAGTTCGAATGACGTTGATTCTATCAGCGAATATGAGCTATCGAGTGTGAGCGATGCTGCTTACTGCTGCAAGCTCAGCCGCTTCTTGCTCTTGTTGCTCTTGACGCTCACGAGCATCTAGTACGTCTTTAGTGATAAGACCTTCTTCGATTTCGCGAAGAGCGATAACCGTTGGCTTATCGTTTTCTTCAGGCACTAGTGAATCTTTGCCGCCAGTTTGCATTTGACGTGCGCGGCGAGCCGCAATAAGAACTAGGTCGAAACGGTTGCCAACTTTTTCAACAGCGTCTTGAACAGTTACGCGTGCCATGAGGACTCCAAATAGTAATTAACTAATAAATTTTTGATGACGAGAAAGTATACAAGTTTAACTAGAGACTTTCTAGTTCACCGTATACTTATCTCAATGGAAAATCCAGTTATACCAATCACAGTAAATAAGTGTTCAGAGATAGCGCCGAACAAAAGTTTGAGAACAAGGCAGAATTTTTCGATAAGTAGTGACCCTACAATCAAAAATTCTAACGACGTTATCAGGCTTTTTCACAAGCTAGAATGACCAGTTGTTTACTACGATTGGTATCAGAGATTATTCCGCTAGTAGTGCTGTAAGCATGCCGCTGTATTTCGCTGCTTGCTTATCTTCTTTTAAGCGCTCCGCACGAATGATAGCTCTGAAGTCCATTAGGGCTGCATCAAAGTCATCATTCACGATCACATAATCATATTCTGCATAGTGAGAAATTTCTGATTTTGCTTCGCTCATGCGTTTTGCAATAACTTCGTCGCTGTCTTGGCCGCGAACATTTAAACGACGCTCTAGCTCACCATTTGATGGTGGAAGAATGAAGACACTCTTCGCTTGAGGCATTTGTTCACGGATTTGACGAGCACCTTGCCAGTCGATATCTAGGAATACATCGATACCGCGGTCTAGGTTTTCTTCAATCCAAACGCGTGAAGTACCGTAGTAGTTGCCGAAAACTTCAGCGTACTCTAGGAATTCACCTTTATTAATAAGGTCTTCAAAATGATGCTTCTCTACGAAGTGGTAGTGAACACCATTTTCTTCACCAGGGCGCATACCGCGAGTGGTGTGTGAAACAGATACCTTCATTGCGTAGGTTGGATTGGTTTCTAGCATTGCTGAGATCAAGCTCGACTTACCTGCGCCACTAGGTGCAGATACGATGTAAAGAGTACCTTTGCCCATCTGTATATTTCCACTGTTGGTTGGATTGAGTGAGGGCGATAAACCGACACTATAAAAGATAGCACTGACTCTAATTTTTGTTCCGATGGTTGCATCTAAAAAGGGATAACAAGTAAAACTAATAGAGACAACTGGTGAAAATTAGGTCAGAAAAATGGAGGCGAAGAGTAGCATATTTAGATGATTGAGAACAACTGGCTTGATCGTTATTTATTCTCAAATGATCCTTTGTCTGATCTTCCTATAAATGTAATGACTGATCATGTTCAGTTTTTTATGTGATCTGAACAAAATTTGTTGAAGTTTTAATCTCAATCCTTACAATCCGCGCAAACGATTAAATGCTGTATATATCTAGGGTCTGTTGACCTTTCGCGATGGAGTTTTGTTCGAGGAAAAATCGTTTTAGGCGCGGCAAGGAGTTTGTAACCTAGCATTCTAAGTAAAGACTCCTTAACAAAGCATAAAACGATTTTAGCCGAACCCTTCGGGCAGCGTTTGTTGGTGATTTCTACTGCGTTATCGACTTCTTATGTAGGCTAGCTACACATCAAAGTCTCTGCCTTGTAGAAAACCCCAACAACTCGCTGCAAAAATCATCTCGAAGGGCCAACAGACCCTACTAGACTGGATGTTTCTACTACCGAGCCTACCTTGGTGACTACAGTTTTTAGTGTAGAGATCCCTCTATTCACACAGCATTTGAATCTCAAATTTCTTAATTTAATACATAGGTTTTGTTGTGAATACCGACTCCACCCTGAAAGCCCAGAAGACATCTGGCTCACTTGACACCATGTTCAAACTCTCAGAGAGAAAGACCACGATCAGCACTGAGCTATACGCAGGTTTTATTACCTTCTTAGCGATGAGTTATATCTTGGCGGTTAACCCAGCAATTTTGGGTGGCATTCCGGGAATGGACAAAGGTGCAGTCTTTACGGCGACCGCTCTTTCTGCTGCTATTGCAACGCTTATCATGGGCATTTGGGGTAACTATCCAGTCATGCTAGCACCTGGCATGAGCATGAATGGCTTCTTCAAAGGTTTATTGTTAAGTGGTTCAGTGGCGGTACTTTGGAATGAAGCATTATTTGGCATCTTCCTGTCGGGTATTCTTTATCTTGCCTTCTCACTGACTAATATCCGTAAGTCGATGATTGAATCGATTCCTGAAGATTTGAAGCTGGCGATTACTGTGTCTCTCGGCTTGTTCATTGCTTTCTTAGGCCTTAAGAATGCGGGTATCATCGTTTCTAACCCGTTCGTACTGGTTGGTTTAGGTGACATTTCCGATCCAAAAGTGATCATCGCTTATGTGAGCATCTTCATCGCATTGGGCTGTATGGTTCGTGATATTAAGTTGGCCACGTTTATCTCGTTTGTTTCAGCTATCGTACTGACCATTCTTGCTGATGTATTCATGGGCACATCAAACGCCCCAATCCCTGACCAATTCGTTTCAATGCCACCAAGTATGGCAGGCAGCTTTGGCGCTATCTTTGACTTCTCAGCTTTTACGCCTGAGAAAATGTTCGATTTGTTGTTCATCGTACTTATCTTCTTGATTGTCGATTTCTTCGATGGATTGAGCACGATTGTGGGTGTTGGCCGTGATGCCGGTATCATCGACAAAGACGGTAAAGTGCCGAATGCAAAATCGGCGCTAGTGGCTGATGCGGGCGGTACTGTGATTGGTTCAATTCTAGGTACCACATCGATTACTGCTTTCTCTGAATCGGGTATTGCTTCTTCTCAAGGCGCGAAGACGGGCTTAGCTGCGGTCATGGTAGCTGGTCTGTTCTTAATCTCACTGTTCCTATACCCAATCTTCTCTATTTTCTCAGCGGCAATGGTTGCACCTGCGATGGTTGTAGTTGGCATCTACATGGTGGGTCGCCTTGGTCAGATTAACTGGGAAAAGAAAGAGTCACGCATTGCAGCTTTCTTCACCATCATGTTCACTGTACTGAGCTTCTCTCCAGCAAACGGCATGGCGATGGGCTTCATTAGCTACGCATTCACAATGGTTGTTGCTGGTAAGCGTAAAGAAGTTCACCCATTGATCTACGGCCTGTGTGTAGTGTTCTTAACTTATCTGATTCTGTTGTAAGGTTAGTTAGCCACTAGAAAGTTGCTAAGTAAAAAAACAAGTCGATGGCTCTGCAGTGAATGTGGGGCCATTTTTGTATTCGTCGCTTCTCTAGATCGCATGCTAATGTAGAGACTGGATTAATTATTTTTTGAAGAGTGACTATGCCTTCTCACTTACCTAAATCTTTTAGTAAGCCGTTTTTAAAAGTATTTCACATTATGGAAGCGGTATTACTGGTGGCGATCACGCTCGCGACCTTGTTTGCGATGGTCGAAGAGTTCATGCATGTTTTTGCTGAACGTCGAGTGCAATTGACCGATATTCTACTGATGTTTATCTATTTAGAAGTGTTGGCGATGGTTCAGCAGTTTGTGATGAACGGTAAGATCCCGGTGCGATACCCAATTTATATCGCGATGATGGCGATTGCCCGTTACATCACTTTAGGCATGAAAGAGTTGGATGCAGTACTCATCGTTTGGTTGTCTGTTGCAGCGTTTATCTTAGCGGCAGCAACACTTTTGATTCGAGTCGGGCACCATTACTGGCCATATGTGGATCTTCGAACCAAGCAGCCGGATGAGTAATTCAATTAACTGAAATATGATGTTCTAAAAAATTCGCCCAGCACTGCTGGGCGAATTCATTTAGTAACATACTAACCTGATAAGCAGTGTTAGAAGTTATAGATCAGTGCGATTTCAACACGGGAAATGTCATCACTGCTACTGCCGACTACGTCACGTGTGTAGTCGCTATCTAATGCGTAGTACATATTTAACTCAGACTTTAAGTTGCCTGTGATGTAATTATGGAATTGCAGATAAAATTGGGTGTAAGCGTATTTTTCGTCAGACTCTGCACCAAATAATACATCTTGGTTGAGTGTGTAGATTGCATCATCTGTGTTGGCACGCCATGTCGACATAAAGCCTGCGATGATGGATTGTTTCGGCTGATACTCAATCACAGTGTAAGAACCGACCTGCATTGCGTTACCGTAAGCGCCATCATGTGCGAAACCCAGTGGGTCACCTGTCCACAAAGGGTTAAACGTGTTCACTTTGTCGCTGTCTTTATCTGAACCTGATGCGTAATGTAGGTTCAGACCTAAGCGATAGTTCCAGTCTGCTTTCCAGTTGTAGTTCAAATCGGCATAAGCCATGTAGGCTGAGATATCTTTACCTGCATGATCACCAAATTGGTAAACACCGTCGAGCATGTAACCAAACCCTTCACTCACAAAGTCATGGGCATGTAAGCCTAAAACTTGAATGTCGACGTCACCGTCTGGTGCATTAACAAAGCTTTCATTGGTGAGTTTATTACTCATTATGTAGGCTTGCATTGCCCCGAAGTCAGTTCTCCAATTAGCGAATAAGCCGGTCGATTTTTTGCCATTGGTTTTATCATCCCAGTTGCCACCGAAGCTGCCATCTTTGTAGAGAGGGAATACTTCTTCACCGTAGTATGCGTCAAAATTGATGCCTGCTACGCTGTATTTTGCGCTGGCTGCATTCCAACTTGATTGAACTGGCGTTGGTTCACGGTTCATCATTTGCCATTCATTTAAGTATATTTCTTGGCGACCAAGGCGGGTACTTAGGTATTGCTCACCGTCATCGAGTAATTTGAATTCGGTAAACAACTGGTGGAAGTCAGTACCGGCATCGTCAACTGGACCCGGACTATCGAGGTTAGTGTAGTTGGTTCGAATTTCACCAAATACACGCATCCAGTCTTGGTAAGTCACATCGGTGGAGAATTGCATGCGAGTACGCAGTTCATTTTTCTTGCGGTTTTCTCCGTCGTACATGTGATTCCAACGGTTATCGACTGCGGCTTTTACATTACCGCTAAATGAGACTTTCCAGTCACCACTGTCATCAGTATCCAAGCGTTTGAGTTTTTCTGAAAAGCTTTTTTGACTTTCGTCTAGACCATCGACATAGCTCCAGTCCTCATTGGCTCTATCTCCCCAGAAGACGATAGGGTTGCGCTCAGACCAGCTTGATGTTGTATTTTCGTTTGCGTGTAGGACGCCAGAAACACAAAGAGCAAGTAAAGTAACTGCATGTTTTGTCATTGCTTTCATTTTTATATTTCCCATATTTCAGGTGCACGAATCCCTTCCTGTGACTTGTAGTCACAGGAGGAATTGTCAGTTATTGGTTTCTATAGATTCGTAACAGTAGGGTTACGGAAGTTGCGCTTAGCTAAGAGTCGACACCAAGGGCTTCTTTGATACCAGAGGCAATCGTAATAACGTTGGCTCCATATATCACTTGAATGCCTTTATTCATTCTGACGACGCCAATTGCGTTGAGCTGTTGTTTCCAAACTTTATCGCTTGCCGTTAGTGATTCGTCATGCAGCGAAACACGCAGTCGAGTCGCACAGTTTGTTACGTTCTCGATGTTGTCTGCACCGCCAAGCGCTTCAATGATTTCAACAGGCAGTCCTTTTGAGGTCTGCTCCTTTTTCTTTTTAAAGTCTTCTTTTGAATACAGGGCGATATCACCATCTTCTTCTTCGCGACCTGGGGTTTTTGAATCAAACTTCAGGATGAAGAACTTGAATGTGTAGAAGTAAATCGCGAAGTATAGTGGGATAATCCACAATAGAGCCCAAGCATGAACCTTTTCAGGTTGTAGTAGGTTAGGCACCATAAATAGCAGCTGATTACCGTGAATTGAAACACCCATCATTTCGGTGATCACATAAGCAAGACCATTTAGCGGAACATGCACTGCAAAGAATAGGAATGGTTGGACGAATAGGAAGGTATATTCCAGTGGCTCGGTAATGCCGATAACAGCAGCCGTAAATACCGCAGGCACCATGATAGCGGCTACCTTCTTTCGATTGGCTGTTTTTGCTGTTACGTACATTGCATAAGCAGCACCCGTTAGGCCACCAATTTGGATTGGAATACGACCGCTGGTAAAGTTATGTGTAATGTAGCTCGTTGCCTCTGGTGAACTCATTTGGCCATTCATGATGTTACGAACACCTTCGTAAACAACACCATCAATCTCCATTACGCCACCAACACGAGTGTATTCAATAGGGAAGGCGATAAGGTGATGTAAGCCAAATGGCAATAAGCCTTTGTCAAATACGCCAAATAGGAAAGAGCCAAAAATACCTGAGCTAGTAATCAAGGTAGTGATGGACTGCAGTGCCCCTGCGATCGGCGGCCAAGCGTAGTAAACAAACAGCGCGATAGGCATGATAGCGAAGTAAGCGAAAATCACTACGGCACGAGGGCCAGAGAATAAGCTCAAGAGTGCAGGCATTTCGAATTTGTAGTAACGGTTGTGGATCCAAGCCGTAATACAACCAACAAGAATACCGCTAAAGATCCCCATGTTGTAAGCGAAGATACCTAAAGACTCACCCCATAAAGAGTTGAAGTTTTGCGCTGCTACTTTGTCGTAGCCAGCATCATTCATTAATGACGCAACGCTTGTAGTTTCTTGAGTCCATCCGTGAAATGCAGCGATCGATCCGATAGCGACGTTGAAACACATGAACATGGTAAAGCCAGTGAAGGCTGCCCAACCTTTTTCAGATTTCGCCAGCGCGAACGCTAGACCAATCGCAAAGAAAGGCGGTAGATTGCGCATGACCATCAAGCCAAGATCTAACATCAGCTTAAAGAATGCCCAAATAACAGAGTCGGTAGCAGACATTTGGTTTACAACACCAGCGCCCACACCAATAAATATACCTGCGATAACCAGTACGATGATGGATACCATCATACCTCCAGCAAGTGCTTGAACCTTATCTCTCATAATTTACTCCTAAAGTGATATGAGAACTTTCACGTATATTGTTATTGCTCTTTTTAATGACTCGAGGCTGAGCCTTTCATTAGGCTCATGGACACGAGTCACATCACCAGGAAAAGTAGGTCCGAATGCCACACCATTGTTTAGCGCGCGCGCGTAAGAAGCCGCACCTTTACTAAAGCACTGAGCGTCCATTTTGGTAACTTCGGAATAAGCTTTTCCCATTGCTTGGATAAGTTCACTTTCGGGTGAGAGGTAAGATAGAGGTAAGTACTGGTGTTCAATCAATCTCACTCCGTATTGTTGGGATACATACTGGAGTTGGGTACGAGCTTGATCGATAGTCAGTCCTTTAGGAAACCGAAAATCAAAATCCAAGTTGTAGCCATGTTGATTCAAATTGATGGAGGAGACACAGCATGTAGTCGACCCCATTTCCTTATCTTGGTGTGCTAGCCCTAATTTCGAAGCATCATTGGAATCACTAAAACACGCGTCTAGTAAATCAATTAAATTTCGAGAGTTAGTGTCTAACCCTTCAACATGTCGCATGTGACGAACAAACTGATCCATACAGTTATCGACCTTATGCGGGTTGCGAGATTTCTCCCACGGCGTTGACAACTCAACGCAGTACAACTCCTTTTGTTGGTGGTTGTCACTTTGTGCCACATTGGCAAGAGTGACCGTTGCTGAAGTTTCAAATGTTGCTGCTACTTCAGCCGCTTTTTCTCCTGTCAGATAAATCGATAATTGATAGCAGGTGGATGTTCTGTCACGCTCACTTTCAATGCTTACGATCTGACAAGTTCCTAGGCCATTGTGAGTTGGGAATTCTCGTTGCAATGACGCATATAGGATGCCTTTTTCTCCATTAACGATTGGGAAGTCGCCATCTGGAGAGAAACCATAATCCGGTTGAGGGTTATGATTAAAATAATGCTCTACACATTCCCAAGTTGTCTCTTCTGCGCCGCCGATGATCACTCTTATTTTTTTGTCGAGTGTTACATCAAGCGCTTTAAACATCTTGAGAATATACAGACTGGCCATTAACGGGCCTTTGTTGTCGGTAACGCCTCGCCCCAATAAGTCATCACCTTGTTGGTGCATCTCAAATGCAGGGGTTAACCATGAGTCCAAATTACCTGCTTCTACCACATCTACATGATGCAATATGCCGATTTCTTGTAAGCCTTCGCCAAAGCTGATGTCCAAGGCATAACCATCATGATCACGGACTTCAAACCCTTCTCGTTTCGCCCAGTTAATGAGAAAGTCGAATGCGTTTCTAATCGGTAAACCAAAAGGAGCATTGGGTGAACAGCTGCTGATATCTCGTACAGACGGAATAGCAATTAGCTCAGATAGATCACGCGTAAACGTTTCAATATTTGAATCAAAATAGCGCAGTGTTTGAGCTGAAAAATTGCTTTCCGTCATGTTTTATTCCTAAATTATCCTTACTGACATGCTTGTAAATAGACTTGCAAGCGAGGTCTCATTTTGATTATAAATCCCAGCTATTGAACGTGTTGCTTTGATAATAAATACGTACCTTCTGCATTCGAAAAAGCCATGAAATCAGCCGATCTTTGCGCGAAAATACCGTTCTCGACGACGCCAGGAATAGCGTTAATTTGGAGTTCTAATCGTTTTGGTTCAGCGATGTCCAAATGAGCAACATCGAGAATGATATTGCCGTTATCAGTGGTGCAGTCTTGGCGCAACGTCGGGTGTCCACCAAGGCTTTGTAAGGCATTAAACACAGCGGTTTGTGCGGCAGGTAAAACCTCTACAGGGAGTGGAAACTTTCCGAGTTGAGTGACCAATCGACCGCTATCTGCGATGGTGATGAAGCTTAGCGCAAGCGTCGCGAGTACTTTTTCACGAGCCAGTGCTGCACCACCACCTTTCACGGTCATGCCGGTTGTAAGACCTTCATCAATGCCATCAATGTAGAAATCAACACGGCCACATTCAGATATGGATATCTCATTCAGCCCTGCAGAGGATAAAGCTCGACTTGAGCGAACCGAACTGGATACGCAGTGAGCAAACTCAGCGCCACTTTCTTTCAATAGTTGAATGAATACTTCAACTGTTGCACCTGTGCCGATACCAATCACGCTAGAAGGTGTTAGCGTTTTTAGGACTTGCTCTAAGGCTACTTTTGCAGCCTTAGTTCGCAGGCAGTCTTGGCTTTGGTTTTCAATAAAGCGTTGTGCCATGCTCATATTACTTCTCCAGAACCGCTAGGGATTTTTCAACGATGTTTTCAACCGTAAATCCAAACATTTCGAAGAGTTGTTCTGCTGGTGCTGATTCACCAAAGCTTGTCATTCCCACAATGTCGCCGTGTAGCCCGACATACTTGAACCAGTAGTCACGGATACCAGCCTCTATGGCAACTCGTGCTGTCACATGGCTTGGTAAAACCTGTTCCTTGTATTCCGCGCTTTGTGCGTCAAAAATATCGGTGGCCGGCATTGAAACTACGCGGCAGCGAATATGGCTGAGTTGTGCTTTTGCTTCCATGGCAAGTGCCACTTCAGAGCCGGTTGCAATCAAAATAAGTTGTGGTTCGCCTTCACAGTCAGAAAGGATGTATCCACCTTTCGCTACATTGGAAAGCGTGTCTTGATCACGCTCGAATTGAACAAGATTCTGGCGAGAGAAAATCAATGACGTTGGACCATCAAAACGTTCGATAGCAGACTTCCAAGCCACCGCGGTTTCTACTTGGTCGCAAGGACGCCAAGTGCTCATGTTTGGGGTAAGTCGAAGCGATGCGATTTGTTCAACCGGTTGGTGTGTCGGACCATCTTCCCCCAAACCGATAGAGTCATGGGTATAAACGAAGATACTGCGTTGCTTCATTAGTGCTGCCATACGAAGCGCGTTACGAGCGTACTCCATGAACATCAAGAACGTACCGCCGTATGGGATAAAGCCTCCATGCAACGCCACGCCATTCATCATTGCAGACATCGCAAATTCACGAACGCCGTAACTCAAGTAGTTTCCTGACGCATCTTGAGCGGTAATTGCTTTTGAGCCTGACCAGTTAGTTAAGTTTGAAGGGGTTAAATCGGCAGAACCTCCCAAAAACTCTGGCAGTAATGGTCCGAATGCTTCAATAGTATTTTGTGATGCTTTGCGAGTCGCGATGGTTTGTGGATTCGCTTGCAAAGTCTGGATTAGGTCTTGAGTGTGCTGATCCCAATTTTCAGGTAATAGGTTCTGGCTACGACGCAAAAACTCAGCGGCTAATTCTGGGTGCGCCTCTTGATAAGCATTGAAACGTGTTTGCCAATCATCTTCATTGCTTTGTCCTTTCTCTTTCCCATCCCATGCTTGGTATACATCTTGAGGAATTTCAAATTCAGGATGGTCCCAGCCGAGGTTGAGTCGAACCAATGCGACTTCATCAGCACCTAACGGAGCACCATGACAGTCATGACTGGCTGACTTGTTTGGTGAGCCAAAACCAATCACGGTTTTGCAGCAAATTAAGGTTGGTTTATCTGTTACGGCTTTAGCTTCAGTAATTGCTTTGTGAATATCATCAGCGTTATGACCATCAACATCAGCAATAACATGCCAACCGTAGGCTTCAAAACGTTTTGGTGTGTCATCAGAGAACCAGCCGTCGACTTCGCCATCAATCGAAATGCCATTGTCATCCCAAAAAGCGACCAGTTTCCCTAGTCCAAGCGTACCGGCAAGTGAACATGCTTCATGAGAAATACCTTCCATCATGCAGCCGTCACCCATGAACACGTAGGTGTGGTGATCAACAATATCGTGGTCTTCACGGTTGAACTGTTCACCCAGCACCTTTTCAGCCAAAGCCATGCCGACACCGTTGGTGATGCCTTGTCCTAATGGGCCGGTAGTGGTTTCAATACCTGGAGCGTAACCGTATTCAGGGTGACCTGCGGTTTTACTGTGTAATTGACGGAAAGATTTGATGTCATCCATTGATAGCTCGTAACCAGATAGGTGTAACAAGCTATAGATAAGCATTGAGCCATGGCCATTCGACAAGATAAAACGGTCGCGGTCGGCCCAGTTAGGGTTGCTCGGGTTGTGTTTTAGAAAATCACGCCATAGAACTTCAGCGATATCGGCCATGCCCATCGGTGCTCCGGGGTGGCCCGATCCTGCTTTTTGTACAGCGTCCATGCTTAGAACGCGAATAGCGTCAGCTAATTTAGTTCGTGTAATCATTCTGCTTCTCCTACAGGCGTGCTTCGATCATGGTTTCTAACTTGCCTTGATCGACGGCAAAGTTACGGATGCCTTCGGCGAGCTTTTCTGTTGCCATCGGGTCTTGGTTCATCTCCCAGCGGAACTGTGCTTCAGTCATAGCTGTTGGTGTCTCTTTGATGGTGTCACGGTCGGCAAAGAGTAGGCGCTCAACAGAGCCTTCTTGTGCTGCAAGTTGGTCTAAAATTGCAGGACCTATGGTCAAACGGTCACAGCCCGCTAATGCTAGGACTTCATCGGCATTACGGAAGCTCGCGCCCATCACAACCGTGTTGTAGCCATGATCTTTGTAGTAGTTGTAAATTTCAGAGACTGAAACGACACCAGGATCTTCATGAGGAAGGTACTCTTTTTTATCGGTATTGGTTTTGTACCAATCTAGGATACGACCGACAAAAGGTGAGATTAAGAATACACCGGCTTCTGCACAGGCTTTGGCTTGTGCAAAGTTGAACAGCAGCGTTAGGTTGCAATTGATGCCTTCTTTCTCTAGCTCTTGAGCTGCTCGAATGCCTTCCCAAGTTGACGCTAACTTAATTAGGATTCGGTCGTTACTGATGCCAGCTTCGTTATACATGCCGATAAGCTTTCGAGCTTTTGCCAAGCTTGCGACTCTGTCGAATGACATACGAGCGTCGACTTCTGTTGAGATGCGCCCCGGTACCGTTTTTAGAATTTCTAATCCAATGTTGACCGCCAGTTTGTCTCCAGCGTCGATCAACTGTTGTGATTTGTCGTTGCTTTGTGCTTTTGCCCAAGTGATCGCATCGGCGATTAAGTGATCGTATTGCGGCATTTCTGCGGCTTTTAGTACTAGAGATGGGTTAGTTGTGGCGTCTTCAGGTTGAAATGCAGCAATAGCATCAATATCACCTGTGTCGGCAACGACAGTGGTGTGCTTTTTCAGTTGTTCTAATTTATTCATCGTTCATTCTCGGTAAGTTGGTTTATCAATTGCAGTAGCGTTTGATCATTCATCGAACTCAGCACCACGTTGGCTAGCGAGACATCGAGGTGACGAGTGAGCAAATTGGTTACTGCAACTGTTGGTATTCCTGCCGATCGAGCCGCCATAATTCCAGGAGGGGAATCTTCGAAAGCGATGGCTTGATGGGCAGATACACCGAGTTGTTCTAATGCCGCTAAATACACATCGGGATGTGGTTTCCGTCTATCTGAGGCAATGTCTTCTGCTCCGATAAAACAGTCAAAATAGGGTGTAAGGTTCAAACGATTCAGAATTGGCATGTAATGTTCAGCCTCTGAGCTGGTGGCCAGTGCAATGCTCAATGAGTGTGATTTAGCAAAGTCTAGATACTGACGGACACCTTCTCGTTCTGTTATTGAAGCAATTAATTGGTAGGCATGAGCGATCACTCGATCGCGAATTTGTGAATCGGACAGCTTTTGATTCGACGCTTTGTTGAATAGTTGATAAAGGTAGGTTGCTGGCGCTGAGCTCCCAACTAGGCCAGCAACCTGGAGTGGCGAAACTTCAACTCCGTATGGTTTTAACAAAGCTTCCCAGGCTTTGAACATACAGGTTTCGGTATCGACGAGAAGGCCATCGAAGTCAAAGACCAACGCTTTCAGGTTACTGGCAATGAATTCCTCTCTTTCCAATTTCAAAGCTGTATGACCTAAAGTGTTGTTCTTGCACTCCATGTTTCAATCTCCATTTTCTTTAATTATGACAAACGTGAATTTGTGACTGTCGCTTATTCAACCAAACTGGCCTGCAATACTTTTTTCATTTCTTCACCACTGGTTAGTGGTAGATCAAAGCAAAAATCCGGCTCCAACTTTTGAACATCTTCTTTGGTGACACCTACTTGAGTTAAGTTCGATTCAAGACAGATACGTTCAAGGAATTTCACAAGAGCAGCCGCTAATGATTGAGCTTTTTCTTCGGTACTTCCCACAGCACCAAATAACTCAGCCACTTGAGCAAATCTCTCTGGTTGCTTGCGCCATTGAAGTTGTACATAAGCTGGATAAACCACTGCGAGTGTTAATCCATGTGGTAGGTTTGTTTTGCTACTACCTAAGATTTCGCCTAAAGGGTGTGGTGCCCCCGCACCGCCATTAGCTAGCGAGATCCCGCCAAGTGTGTCTGCTTTCGCGAGTTGGCAGCGGCCATGTAAATCTGCGCCGTTGTCGACAACACTCGGTAGGTGATCAATGACAAGCTTCATTGCTTCTAACGCCATACCATCAACAAATGGAGATGGTCGAGTACCCGTAAATGATTCAAACGCATGTGAAAAAGCATCAAATCCGGTCATAGCTGTCATACGTGGAGGCAGTGTCAGCATGAGCTCTGGATCGATTAACGCTTCACAAGGGAAAAATTCAGGGTGAAACAGTGTTAGCTTTGCATGTTGCTCAAGGTCGGTAATCACTGCCGCTTGCGTCACTTGAGAGCCTGTTCCCGATGTTGTAGGTACAGCGATCAAAGGTACGACTTTCACGGGTAGTGGGTTGACGTCCCCAAACGGTGAATCATAAGTGGCAAACCAATGAGCCCAATCTAGAGACTCTGCATTGATCGTTGCCGAAATGATTTTTGCTGTATCAATCGATGAACCACCACCAATGGCCAAAACCACATCACAGTTATTTCCGATGGCCACTTGGCGGCCAAGTTCAACGACGGTTGTAGGCGGATTCGGTACGACACCATCAAAATGAGTCACTTCAATTCCTTGCTCTGAAAGCAAAGTAAAAATGCGGTCATAGGCTGGCTTTACTGCATCAAAAATAGGTTCGGATACGACTAGGCAACGTGTGCCATATTGAGCGATAAGCTGACCTATTTTCTGAATCTCACCCGCACCAAAGGTTAGCTTGGTCGGTTGATAGTGTTGAAACTGTGTCATGGTTTAATCCTTGGTAGTGGTGCCAAACCCGAGCATAGAGGGGGGTAGGTTTAGCACCGTTATTTCTAGATTGCTGTGGCGCATCGATTCGATAGAAGCTGCGCTAGGCAATTACTTAAACGGTTTCGACTTCTTTTGTGTTTGCCGCTGCTTTATCTTCCAGTTGGTCGATTGCTGCGCGGAAGTCACGAACGCCTGCTGTGATGCCGTCTTTGTGGCCAAAGATATTTGTCGATGCAACCATCACGTCAATATCTTCATTAAGCAGTTCTTCGATGTTGTGGTTACGGATACCGCCATCAACACATAGCTCACAGTTAGGGTTGCGTTCGTTGATGAGTTCACGTGCTTCGCGGATCATTGCAATCGCAGATTTGCGCCATAACCATTCATCATCGCCATCAGTAATGCCGTGAATAACAATGTGTAAACGGTCTAGGTAGTAGATAGATTCTTTAACAAATGACACTGGCGTTAATGCACCAACGGTTAAACCAAATTTCATTCCGTGGTTTTGACAGTACTTAATGATGTAACACAGAGGAGCACCGATAAAATGCTCAGCTGGTAGAATCAGCATGTCTGCACCAGCAGCAGCGATTTTATCGATAAATAATTTGTCGCAATCTTTGAAGTAAGCGTGAACTTCAATTGGCTTTTCAGTGTAAGGACGAATGCCTTCAACAATTTGATGCCCCCCCATCAATTGCAGGTTTTTCAGGTCATGCATATCTGCTGCATCACAGTGGATGTAATCGGCACCAGCATCAGATACTTCTTTCACTACGTCTGCAATGTGGCCGTAATCTACGTGTGCTAATCCTGCGGCAATTTTTACTTTTTTCATGATTTATCCTTAGTAACTAAAAGTGTTTTGGCATGTGTGTTGGCCTTCTTGCACTATCAAGCGAAGGTACTGGCCAATTCCACAGCCGTTGTTATTGGTAACAATTAGATTAGCCATGCCTTTTAAAGCAGGGCTGGCATTAGCCATTGCGACAGGTTCTCCGACAAGTCGGAACATAGAGGCATCGTTGTCCCCATCCCCAAAAGCAATGGTGTTATGAGATGAAATTCTTTGGTCATTTAGCCACTGCTGAAGAGCGTGGCCTTTGGTGGCTGCTTTAGACGTAATGTCCAATTTATTCGGTGTTGATAAGTCAGCTTGGAAGTGCGTTTTTAAGGAATCTCGTAACTGGTTTAGAGATTCTTTGTCTTGGCTAGACACTAATACTTTGTATACATCGCCACTGCGAGCGATGAGTTCGGTCAGCGTTGGGATAATCTGCAGCTCCATTGCGGCATTAATAACCTCAGCCTTTTTTTCTAAACCCTTTGTATGAGTTGATTCTTTTTGAGCAAAGATGCCTTTACTTGAATAGATGGTGAAGGCGAAATGTCCATCATTCAGTAAGCTCAACAGACCCGTTAGTGATTCATGACTAATTGTGTGCTGATGTTGAACACGTTGTGTTTTAGGGTCATAAATATAGGCACCATTGCAGCAGATGATTGGTAGCGATAATTGAAGCTGGTCAACATATGGCATCATCAGCTGGTGCGGTCTACCACTCGCCAAGCTCACCTGATATCCATTATTAACTGCAAGACAAATCGCTTGTTTGTTAGTCACGCAGATCTGCTCAGCATCACTTAACAGTGTTCCATCTAAATCAATCATTACTGCTTGGTATTTCATTTTACTCTCCAGTGACTTCTCATGACGCAAATTGACTATAAGTGGTCAAATACGGTCACGTAAAGTCATTTTTGATTTATCATGAACAAAATAATGGTTTTGATCACATATTTTGAGTCAAATTAATTCAAAAGAGTTCATTTTGAGAATCTAATTGCTCAAAAGTTCATAATGCGTCAAAATAATTCAAAAGAACTTAATGGTATGAACAATGAATGAAGCTCAGCGTCATAGAAGCTTGTTAGATCATCTAACGAGTCATACGTTTATAACGACAAATGACTATGTGAAGATGTTAGATATCTCTTTATCTACAGCTCGTCGGGACATTACAAAGTTGGCGGAAGAAGGGAGGCTGAAAAAAATCCGTAATGGGGCAGAGGTAATCAATTTTGACTTGTCCCTAGCCGCAACTCATGCACCAAGCAGCTTTATCCCCTGCGAAACAGATATAGAAAGCTATGTAGCGAAAAAGAGAATTGCTAAAGCTGCGGCAGATATGTGTGAAGAACACGACAGTATTATTGTGAGTGGTAGCAATACGACTTTTTTGATGGGAGAGCATTTAGCGCATCGTGATGTGCAAGTTGTGACGAATTTTATGCCATTGGCTTATCAGCTGATTAGTCAAGATCATCAAAGTATCATCATACTTGGTGGCCAATATCTACCCGAACGTCAGATCACTATTTCTCCAGATGAAGAAGCAGCAGATGACCATAAAAGTCGTTTTGTCTTCTTTACGGGTACGGGTGTTACGACAGCTGGTGTGCATACCTCTGATCTATTGGTCTATATGGCAGAGAAAAAGCTGCTGGAGTATGGTGATCGTATTGTGGCTCTGATAGATAGCAGCAAAGTAGGTAAGCATGGTGGAAAGTTACTCGCTACCGCTTCTCAGATTGACACATTGATTACAGATGACGGCGCTGACCCTAAGGTGCTTGATGCTTTACGAGAACTAGGTGTGAAGATACAGGTAGTTTAGTTACGTGGAGAGTGCTACCACGGCGCGTGTTTTTGCTTTTGTCGTACTCTTGATTCTAGTAGGACATTATTACTGGCCGTGTGTGTTGCCCGAACCAAACCGCGGAAGAGTAAATTTCTTCAGATCATAGCTTTGTAAATGAAGTTCAGTGATGTTGTGGGGCTGAATAGAAGTTAATTGAACAAAAAATAGTCATTTTATTCAAATAACGCTTTACAACCTGGTCAGGATCACCAAGAATGTGCTTGCTCTGTTTTCAGGGTTATTAAATGAAACATCCAGTTGTAAAGTAAAACCCTTAGTATTGCTTCATTGTTATTCTCAGTGTTTCCCTTGGCTTCATAGATACATTAAATAATTCAAGCTTTCAGCGCATCGCACTTTTGGCGATTAATTTTTTATTTTTATATAAGGGACACATCATGTCTAACAAAACAAACGGCGTAGTAAAATGGTTTAACGAAGAGAAAGGCTTCGGTTTCCTAACTCAAGACAACGGCGGCGCTGACGTATTCGTACACTTCCGTGCAATCGCTTCTGAAGGTTTCAAGACTCTTAAAGAAGGCCAACAAGTGTCTTTCGAAGTAGAGCAAGGCCAAAAAGGTCTTCAAGCTGCAAACGTTGTAGCTCTATAAGATTTTAAGTCGACGCAGGTTGCATTAGCAACTTGCGTCACTTTCTCTCTAAAACCAGTTTTCCCTCAGTTTTACAGTAACACTCTTCATCCACTTGCAATACCTCTTCTAAATATTAAAAGTCCTTTTGCACACCTGCTCTGTTCTATCTATCGCTGTATCTATCTTTTGTGCTAAGTACATCTCCTGCGTAATAATCTGCTCACTTAGTCATCCTGATTGTCATTATTGTGTCCATAAAAAAAGCCCCTAAAACTAGGAGCTTCTCTTGATCTAATCAACACTGATTCAGCTAGTGGCTATCCACAGTGTGTTACTGACGAACTGTTATTCAATGTTCTGGATCTGTTTGTGGAGTGGTTTTATTATTTTGCTTTCAAACAGTGGGTTATGGATTTTTGGTTTTTTTTCTTTAATTTTACTACCCAATCCACTCCCCACTTGGTATGAGGTTAAAGAGGAAAGATCGTCTTTACAGTCGTTATTACCACAACTACAAATATTGACTCTAAGAGGATATTTTAGCCCCACAAAGTTTAATCTTACGCATGATTGAAGTGCTAGCTTTACTCTTTTATAAAACAATCTCTTAGGAGGTCTCTTTCGCCTTTTGGTACTCCAAGTTTTTGTGCAAGGCTTTCCCATCCTGAAACAACGTTACGCATTTTTTTATAAATCTCACTCGCTGTTTGTGCATCAACTTGAAAGTAATCTGCAACTTCAAATGCAAGGTCGATATCAAGAGCATTACTTGTGTCATCTATATTTAGGTGGAGGCCTATTGCATTCATTGTTGGGTTAATATCATAGGCTGGAGATAGTCGCCACCCAGTCGTATCAAGAATAAAGCCATGATTTCGTAAATGATCATCACTATTTGATACCATGATATTGAATAGCATACGCTTCCATAGTTGCTCCAAATCCACTTGGGTATTCGAGCCGTGCTGTATTAAGAACTCAGCGAGCTCTAGATAGCTTGCACCGTCATCATGACCATCAAAATACTCTAGTTGAGTCATTGCTGAGCTAAAGTGTAGTCTCTTACCATCTTTTGTTCTATCGAAACGTTTGGTCAAGAATATATGATGATGCCCGATAGCTTCAATTTTTGAATCTGCCATATTGATACCAGCATCTAAAGCCATTTGATACACAATGAACTCCCATAATCCAATATCATACTCGTCATAACGGCTTGGGAATTTGGCTAGCCATAAGCTTTGATCTTTATCTCTAATTGAGGCTTTAGGACGAGCACCACCTAATGATGAACCCGGAGATGTCAACATGTTTAGCCATTTTAAATAGTCAGGATTATCGAAATCGGGAGTATTTTCAATTCCATTTGCAGCCTGTTGTAGCTCTGGCAGACAAGTGATAGCTGGCGCTGCTAAATCATCACTATTATCTAAGAAAAGGCCACCTTTGGTTGTACAAAAGCGTAGGGCTCCCATACGGAATGAATCATGTACCCCTAAGAGATAATCGGTTTCAAACAATTTACGAGCTCGACGTCTTTCATTGCGAGCGATTACCGCTTCTCTACGCTGCATCAAAAGGCGTCCCCAGCGATCGGGACATGAGTCTAGAAATACTTTAAAATTTCGGTCATCTTCGGCATGCTGCTCTCCAGTATATAACTGTAAAGAGGGGTCTATTTGACGAGCATATTCGGAGGTTAACCACTCTTCATCGTAGCTGAAGCTGAAATGTTCTTTTCCTCTAATTTCAGAAGAGCGTAATGTACCGACGAACATAGAATCAGTTGAGTTAATCCAATCAGCATAAACATAGATTTCCATATCTGACTCTCTTATCGTTTTTTCTTGAGTAATTCAATATCTTGAAGCTTTCTTCCGAATTCATCATCAAATGCTACTTTGGCTAGGTCATCCAATAAACCGAGAGCTGAAAGTACGTTAACATAGTGTCCAAGAGATACGGAGGGATCACCTTTTGATATTTTTCGTAAGGTTGGTTTAGATATGCCAGTTCTGCTGTGCATCATATCTTGGGTAATACCGCGTCGTTTCATTGCCAGTGTTATATTCTCTCCCAATGTATTCAAAATTTTCTGATTCTTAGGAAAGATAACAGCAGTGCGTCTAGTTTTAACATTTTTATTTTTCATAATGGAAATAAAATTTCCTTAATTGACGTTTGGTGGAATTATAGTTTCATTTTTATTATGAAATCAAGAGGGAGCCTTATTTTTATACATGTGAAGAGAACCTATAATTACCTATTATCTACTCTTGTGAAACTATAGTTCTCTTTTATTCTAAGGCCTTAAACACCTGCTCCAAAACGACTGGTGGTATCGGCTCTTTGCTATCTATGATGAACTTCTTTAAGTTAAGTCGTAGGTTATTCAGTCTTTTCATAAATTCAAAATGACGTTCATGAGATGTGTTTTCTGGTGGTTTATATGAGGTATCCGTTTGGTTTTTCGTGGGGGTATCTATGGATTTCAAAAACTGTGTCGAAAAAGTGTGTGTTAATTGTACGAAAGTTCCCAAACTTAGATTGCCTCGCTTAACCTTTTCTTTGTAAAAATTCACATAACCTAGCTCCTTAAGTCGCTCTAAAATATCGGATACACGCCGAACACTCATTCCCAAAGAGACCGCTATCTTGGTTTTGCTTATCCCTAATCCAAGGGTATGACGGTCAACATTCTTGGCTAGAAATGAACAAACTAAAATTAATCCTTCCGCAGCATCATAACTAAGATTTAGCTCGCTTTTCCAAAATGTGTTGATGATTTTTGTTCGATTAATCTTCTTTTCTGGATAGGTATCACTCGAAATATGGCTTCTTGAAATTGGAGAGTAAGGCAATAAAATAATCTGTTTTTGGCTTGCTAAAAATGGGTACTCTTTGCTTAATCGGGTCTTACTAAGTTGTCCTGCGTTTTTAACTTCAGCAAGCTCTTTGATCTGCTCCAGTAAGACTGGACACCGCATTAAGCGACATATTGTTTTTCAAAG